>USRS01000061.1 GCA_900557165.1 uncultured Clostridium sp. | reverse complement strand
AATGTATTATTGTGTTTGAAATCATTTATTGATGCCATTAATTGAGCACTTGCGCCTAAGAATATAGCCCATGGTAAAACTAGAGATACACCAGAAGTTATTCCAAGTTTTTGAGATGAAGCTACTATTGTTATTATTGCTAATCCGAAAAGTCCTAATGCTGAAGGGTCAGCAGTTACAACTTTAACTTTTGTTTCGTTCGTCATTATGAAACCTCCTATAAACATATTAGATAATTGTATATTGTATACATACTTATACATAATACCAAAAAAAATTACTCAAGTATATATAAAAGTATAAATAGTTAATAATTGGTGAAAATTAGATGTTGCAGGAATTAAGGATATCGTATTCATAATTTATAAATAAAATATTATAAAAAATGTTTAAGAATAAAAGATAAGGGGGAATATATATAATATATGATAATTATTATCGATAAAGTACTTTAATAAAATAGATATTTCTTTTTATAAAGACAAAAAATAATAGGTGGTGACAGTTATGGATTTAATAACAAAAATAAGAAAAAATACAGGAGCTTTACATAGTGCAGCAGAACATTCAGGAATTTTAAAAAGGATAGTAGATGGAAATGCATCTATAGATGATTATATAGAGTATTTATTTAACCTTAGTGCAATGTATAAAGTAATAGAAGAAACTATAGAAAATAACAAAGATAATGAAGTTGTTAAACAATTTGCAACACCAGAGCTATATAGATATAAATTAATAGAAAAAGATTTAGAGTATTTCTTAGGTGAAAAATCAAATAAATATGAATTACTAGCATCAACAGTTGCTTTTGTTCAAAAAATAAAAGAAATAGGTAGTACAAATCCAGAATTAATAGTAGCCTATGCATATACTAGATTTATAGCAGATTTATTTGGAGGAAGAACTTTTGTATCTTTATTAGGTGTAAATTATAAAGTTTCAGTAGAAGGACTAAACTACTATAACTGTGATGGAATAAAAAATATAAGAGCTTATGTTATGAATTATGCTACAAAAATAAATAGCATGAACTTATCTTCAGAATTAGAAGAAAAATTAATAGTTGAAGTAAGTAATGCATATATATACAATTTAGCAATCTCTCAAGAATTAGAAGCTAAGCTATACTTAAACTAAATAAAAATCACAAAAACTATATCGTTGATGATATAGTTTTTGTGATTTTAAATCTATTTTATTTTTTCTTTATCCCATATAAATAATTTATCTGTATTATTTAAAGCTCCAAAAAGATTTTTCTTAGAACCTGGCATATCTTGATTCAGTTTAGCTACTAATTCTTTTATATTTTGTCTATTTGTTTTTCCATCAGCTGGGCATGGATTTTTTATTATTGGATAATTATAATCTTTAGCAGCTTTTTTTGTCATATACTCTTCTATATAAATCATAGGTCTTATTATAGTTATATCTTGTCTGTCCATATGAGTTTTTGGAGAGAAACAGCTTACTCTTCCTTCATAAAGCATAGACATTAAGAAAGTTTCTATGGCATCATCTCTATGATGACCTAAAGCAACTTTATTGCATCCAAGTTTTTTTGCAGTATCATTTAAAGCTCCTCGTCTTAAGTTTGCACATAAAGAGCAAGGATTTTTTTCTTGTCTTATATCAAATACAATTTCTTTTATATCTGTTTGTACTTCATGATAAGGTATGTCTAAGTCCTTACATAATTTATGAAGAGGCGCATTGTCAACTCCTCCTGGATTTAAGGTTATAGCTATTAATTCAAATTTTTCTGGTGAAAATCTCTGGTAACTTTTTAGTATGTGAAGTAGTGTTAAACTATCTTTACCTCCAGAAAGGCCTACGGCAATTTTATCATTTTCTTCTATCATATTAAAATCTTTAATTGCTTGGCGAGATTTACTAAGTAGTTTTTGCATTGATGCATTCCTCCCAATATATATTAAAATAATTGTTATTTTAATAATTAAATAACTTTAATATTATAACAAAGTTGAAAAATAGTAACAATTATAATAAATTGGATAAGCATAATATGTTTTGAATTTATTGATATAATATAAAATTATAAACTGAAAATCTAATAAAATTAGGAGAGAAAAATGAAAAAAACATTATATGATTATAAAGATAAAATAAAAAGGCTGCCTCTTAAAGATAAATATACAAAAGAAGAACTGTTAACAGAAGATTTTCTCATAGAAAAACAAGGTAATATTGAAATTTATTATGCAACTCATAATGAATATATTAATCCTAAGGCTAAGGTTTTAATTGTGGGTATAACTCCAGGTTTTATACAAATGAACATAGCTATATCAACAGCAAGAAAAGAATTAGAAAGTAGCGATAATATAGAAGATATACAATATAAATGTAAAGTAGCAGGTAGATTTAGTGGACCTTTGAGAAAAAATATAATATCTATGTTAAATGATATAAAACTAAATGAATTCTTAAATATAAATGATTGCAGTGAATTGTTTGGTGACAAAGATTATTTAATGCATACAGTTTCACTTGTACCATACCCAGTTTTTGTAAAAAAACAAAACTATACAGGACATACACCAAAACTTCTAAAAAGTGATTTTTTAATGAAATATATTTATGATAATTTTATAGATGAAATAAATAAAATAGATAATTTTGAAGATGTATTGCTAATACCATTGGGAAGAGCAGTTGAAGAATTACTATGGAAATTAAAAGATGAAAATATTATAAAAGAAAATCAAATACTTATGGGATTTCCACATCCTTCAGGTGCAAATGTAAATAGACTTGTTCAATTAGAGCAAAATAAAGAAGAAATGATAAATTTCTTAAAAAAAAGAACCGTATCTTAAGCTGATACGGTTTTGCTATTTACTTTATCTATATATAAATTATAAGATAAGCCTATAACTACCAAAAGTCCACCTACTACTTGATAAATAGAAATTTTACCTGTAGATAAACCATCAATAATTATTCCTGTGAAAAGCTGACCAACAAATAATAATAAAGTTAAATAAAATGATGAAACTTTTGAAGATAAAAAAGAGAGTAAAGTAACGACAGCAACACCTAAAAGTCCCCCAGCATAAATATACCAAGGAGCATTATAAGAAGATGCTGAAAATAACTTAAATGTTTCACCACTTATTAATAAAATTAAAATTGAGCCGGCTAATCCAAATACATAGTTAAAGAATGTACTTTGATACATTCCGATTTTATCAGATAAAACGAAGTTAACAGATCTAGATAATACATTTGTAACTCCGCATAAAATTGCAAATAATACGTATATCATAATTTACCTCCCTATGATAAAGTCATTACATAAATACCAGCAATGATGACAATTAAACCTAAAATTTTCTTTTTATCAAATTCTACTACAGTCATATTAAAATATCCAAAGTGATCTATAACAAGAGATGTTACTAACTGTCCTAATAATGAAAGGGATACAGTAAGAGAAACTCCTAGTCCCATAAAACCTATATTAGTAAATAAAACAGTTAAAATACCTATAAGTCCACCTGTAAACATGTAAAATGGTATACCTTTAAGGTTTTTTATTTTTGATTTTGTAAAAATAAGTACAAATATAATTCCGATTAATCCAACGAAATGAATGATAACGCTAGAAGCATAATTACCAGCTATATTACTTACACCACCATTTAATGAAATCATTATGGCAAGTATTATACCAGTGAAAATTGAAATGAAATAATTCATTATAAATACCTCCTTTTTGAATAATATATAAAATACCATAAAAAAATAATAAAAATAATGACATATGTCATATGTACAGGTAAAATTTTAGTTAAGTGAAAAACAAAGGTGGAGTTTAAATGAAAAAAATAGAAGATCCATTTATAATAGAAAAATACTATAATGAATTAAACATGCAAGAAATTTTTATAAATGATGTGACAAAACATATGAAACTATTGAAATTTGATAAATATGAATATTTAAGTAGAGAAGAAGAAGACTTAGAATATTTATTATTTTTTATTCAAGGAAAGGCGAAGGTATTTAAAACATTGCCAAATGGAAGAAGTCTACTTCTTGCTTTTTACAATTCAATTAGAGTAATAGGAGATATAGAGATTGTAAAAAATCAAAGTGCAACAAGTACTATACAGGCTTTGAGTACTTGCTATTGTTTAGCAATACCAATGAAAAAAGCACGACTAGAATTAACTAATGATAGGAAATTTTTAAAGTTTACTTGTGAGAGTTTGGCAGAAAAATTGGCAGCTGTAAGTATGAATAGTTCTATTAACTTACTTTATCCCTTAGAAAATAGATTAGCTAGTTATATAAATGAATTTTTAACAAATGACGAAGACTCAAATATATATATTGACTTTGATGAAAATTTAGTTAATATTGCAGAACTTTTAGGAAGTAGTTATAGGCATTTGCTTAGAACTCTTAATACGTTATCTAAAAAAGGTGTATTAGAAAAAGAGGATGGTAAGTACAAAGTTATAAACAAAGTTTTATTAGAAGAACTGGCAGGAGATTTATATCAAGATGCAAAGTTCATGTAGTTAACCATATAAAAATAATTAAAAGAGATAAACTAATTATTAAGATGTATATTGTTAACATATAAAAATATGATACAATATGAAAGGTTATAGAAGTAAAAATGAATTCTATTAAATAATTAGATATAAAAAGGAGAAAAATAATATGGAAAATTACCCAAATTGTCCTAAATGTAATTCAGAATACACTTATGAAGATGGAAGCTTATTCGTATGTCCAGAGTGCGCTCATGAATGGTCAAAAGAATCTCAAGCAGCTGCAGAAGAAGAAAATGTTATAAGAGACGTTAACGGAAATATATTAAATGACGGAGATGCTGTAACAGTAGTAAAAGATCTTAAAGTTAAAGGTGCTTCATCTTCTATAAAAATAGGAACAAAAGTAAAAAGTATACGTTTAGTTCCAGATGCTGCTGATGGACATGATATAGAATGTAAAATAGACGGTTTTGGAGCTATGAAATTAAAATCAAGTGTTGTTAAAAAAGCATAAAATAGATAGAGATAATTAAATAAAAGTTGTTCCAGTGAATTTAGTTTCACATGGAACAGCTTTTTTGCTATTATTAATTATAATAAATAATAACAATGTGAGTATATAAAGTTAAAAAGGAAAGTAATATGGAGCAAAAACCTGAAAATTATATATAATAGAATAAATAGTTTTATCTACAGCAGATTATATAAATAATAAAAATAAGAATAAAACTTTTGATACAGAGGAAGAAGAGGTAATATTATCTTGCAATCCTGATGCCATAGAAAAAATAATATTAAATTTAATATCTAATTCTTTAAAATTTACAGATGATAACGGAAAAATATATGTAGAAATTAAAGTTAATCATCAAGAAGAGCAATTGTTTGTTCACGAAAGAAATAACGGTTCTTCTATTTCAGAGGAAAACTCTAAGAAAATATTTGATAGATTTGCACAAACAGATAATAATATAAGAAGAAAAAATGAAGGTAGCGGTATAGGATTATATTTATTCCAATAAAACAAGAAAGTAATGAAAAATCATTAAAACAATATCCCATAGAAGAACATTCAAAAATAGATAAATGTAATATAGAATTTTCTGATGTTTATTCTATATAATTTAAGACAGTAAATTAATGAATAAAACTATTGAATTAATTTACTGTCTTTTTGTATAAATTTATAGTTTTTTTCCGCATTTAGGACAGTATTCAAAGTCGTGCTCACAGATGTAATCACAATTATTACATCTATTAAAAGTAGAAAAATCATTATCTACATAATGTAAATTATCATCTGATATAGAAATATTTTCTTTGTGATTTATTTTTATACCTATATCTTCATCTAAAATATAAATACTATTACAGCATGTATATTTAACAAAATATTTTTTGCTCCATTTAAAAATAGGAACAAAAAATAAACTAAAGTACATATATGTCATATAAACTTCCATTCGACTAAATTTCCCGCATTTAGGACAAATAGTATTTTGAACATAGTCTAATTTTTTCTCTTCATTGGAGATACCACCTATAAAAAACATATTATCAACTCCTAAAGTAATTATATCATAAAAGAAAATATACATTTACCACTAAAAACTAATATATTTAATCTTAATATGTAGTATAATATATACTTGAGTTGTTAAATATAACTTTTTAATACAGAAAGGGAATGTAAATATGAAAAAAGATAATTTAATATCAACTATAAGAGATTACATTTTTATAACAATTGGTATAATATTAGTAGCATTTGGAATTCAATATTTTTATGCTCCTAATGAAATAGCAGGTGGAGGACTAAGCGGATTATCCTTAGTAATAAGTCATTATGTTCCATTTTTATCTGTAGGAACATTAATATTCTTAGGTAATTTAATACTATTTGTAATAGCATTCATATTAGTCGGTGGAGATTTTGGTATGAAAACTATTTATGCTAGTTTTGCCTTATCTTTCGTAATGGACTTTATGGAAAAGGTAATGCACTCTCATGCTTTAACAGGAAACTTATTATTAGCAGTTATAATAGGAACTATCATAATAGCATCAGGTATAGGTTTAGCTTTTGCTGTAAATGCTTCTACAGGAGGTACAGACATATTAGCTAAAATACTAAATAAATATTCAACAATAAACTTAGGAATATCTTTATTAATAGTTGATTTAGTTGTTGTTATATGTGGTGCATTAACATTTGGACTAGATAAAGGATTCTATTCTTTATTAGCTGTTATAATGAACGGACTAGTAGTTGATAGAGTAATAATAAATATAGAGAAAAGAAGAAAAGAAAAATCAGATAAGAAAGCAGATGAATTAGTTGCTTAAATTTTTAAAACGTATCAATTTTGATACGTTTTTTTAAATGTTTATGAAAAAATAAAGAAATAATACTATAATAATATTAATATTATTTTAGAATAATATACTAATAATTTGATATAAGGAGTTTAAAATATGGAGAAAGTAGAAAGTTTTAAATTAGATCATACTAAAGTAAAAGCACCTTATGTAAGAAAATGTTGTGTGCTAGATGGAAAATCAGGAGATAAGGTTAGTAAATTTGATTTAAGATTTTTACAACCGAACGTCGAGGCTTTTGGAACAGCATCAATACACGGATTAGAACATTTATTAGCAACATATTTAAGAGAAGAATTAGACGGTATTATAGATTTGTCACCAATGGGATGTAGAACTGGTTTTTATTTAATAATGTGGGGAGATGTAGAAGCATCTTATGTGAAACTAGGCTTAGAAAAAGCTTTACAAAAGGTAATAGATTCTAAAGAAATGATAGCTGCATCAGAAGTAGAATGTGGAAATTATAGAGACTTATCTTTGTTTGGTGCTAAAGAATATGCTAAAAAGGCATTGAAAGAAGGATTTTCTTTAAATATTTATGGTAAATAAGATGATAAACAATATAAAAGAATTAATTAAAATAGACAAAAAAGAAGTTTTAAGATATTTACAATATAAAAATCAAAATATAAATGAAGATTTATCAAATCTTATTGATGAAAGTATTGAAGAGACTAAAAAAATAATAAATCCTAAATTTGTTTTAAGAAGATATACAATAAAGAAAATAAACAAGGAAAATGGGAAAAAACAAGTTATATTAGAGAATGGAAATCTTATATTAGAAAGTAATGATATATATAATTTATTTGAAAAATGTGATGAATGTATATTAATGGCAACAACTTTAGGATTAGATATAGAACGAGAAATAAGAAAGTTAACTTATACAAATTTAACTAAAGGCGTAATTATGGATGCTTGTGCTACAACTGCCATAGAAGAAGTTTGTGATGTAGTTCAAGAAAATATAGCTAAAAATTTATCAAGTGAAGATAGATATATTACTTATAGATATAGTCCTGGTTATGGGGATTTATCCATAGATAAAAATATAGATATAAATAATATATTAAACACTCAAAAAGAAATAGGCTTAACAGTTACTAATAGCGGAATTATGATACCTAGAAAATCAGTAGTAGCTTTAATTGGAGTATCTGACAAGAAAGCTATAAGTACTAAAAAATCTTGTGATTATTGTAATAATAGACATAATTGTGACTATAAAAAGGAGGGCCATAGTTGTGGAGATAAAAAAATACTTAAAAGATAATTTATTAATATTTGACGGTGCAATGGGAACAATGCTTCAGAGGGAAGGCCTTCCTATTGGAGATAATCCAGAAATATTTGGACTGAAAAATCCTGATAAATTATTAAAAATACATAAAAAATATTTGGAAGCGGGGAGTAATGTATTAACAACTAATACATTTGGATGCAATGAATTAAAAGTTACTAAACTGGGATACACAGTAGAAGAAATAATTGATAATGCCATTAAAATAGCAAAGCAAGCAATTTCAGAAAGTGATAAAAGTAAACCTAGATTTGTTGCTTTAGATATTGGACCGATTGGCGAAATGTTAGAACCAATGGGAACTCTATCTTTTGATAGAGCTTATGAGATTTTTAAAAGACAAGCTATACAAGGTGAAAAAAGTGGTGCAGATTTAATAATAATAGAAACAATGATGGATTTATATGAAGCTAAAGCGGCAGTACTTGCAGCTAAAGAAAATACAAACTTACCAGTTATATGTACCATGACTTTTGATGAAAATGGAAGAAGTTTCACAGGGTGTTTACCAGAATCTATGGTAGCAACACTGGAAGGCTTAGGAGTTGACGCATTAGGAGTTAACTGTTCTCTTGGTCCAAAACAATTACTTCCTATAGTAAAAATAATTACAGGGTTATCTAATGTTCCTGTAATTGTTCAAGCTAATGCAGGTTTACCTGAAATAGAAGATGGTAAAACGATTTATAAGATGACTGCCAATGAATTTTTCCAAGGTGTGAAAAAGTTTGTAGATTTAGGCGTTTCTATTATAGGTGGATGTTGTGGAACTAATGAAACCTTTATTAAAGAAGTTTGTGATAATATGGATTTACTTCAAAAGAAATCACCAAATAAGAAAGAAAGTACTATAGTTTGTTCTGCAAGTAAATATGTTGATGTACAAGGTCCTACTATAGTTGGAGAACGATTAAATCCAACAGGAAGACAACCTTTAATAGATGCTTATTATAGTGGTAATAATGACTATGTTATAAACTTAGCCTTAGAACAAAGTAACGAAGGTTCAGAAATTCTTAATTTAAATGTGGGTGTTCCAGATTTAGATGAAGAAAAAGCCATGAAGAGAGTTATAAAAGGAATACAAGAAGTTGTAGATACTCCACTACAAATAGATTCTTCCAATGTAAAGGCATTAGAAGCAGGACTGAGATATTATAATGGAAGAACTATTGTTAACTCAGTAAATGGGAAAGAAAAATCTCTACAATCTGTTTTACCTTTAGTCAAAAAATACGGAGCCTGCGTGGTAGGATTAACCCTGGATGAAAGGGGAATACCAAGTACAGCAGAGGGAAGATTTGAAATTGCTAAAAAAATAGTAGAAAGAGCTGAAATATATGGAATAAAAAGAAGTGATATATTCATAGACTGTTTATCTCTTACAGTTTCTGCTCAACAGAGTGAAGCTATGGAAACTATAAAGGCCATAAAAATGGTAAAAGAAAAGTTAGGATGTAAAACTATATTAGGAGTATCAAATATTTCCTTCGGTATACCAAATAGACCAGCATTAAATAACACATATTTAAATTTAGCATTAGGTGCAGGATTAGATTTACCTATAATTAATACAGAGAATAAAATAATGGTAGAATCAGTATATGCTTATAAGGTAATAAATAACATGGACAAAGGTTGTTTAGAATTTATTGATAAATTTAAAGATGTTTCAGCAGTAAAACAAGTAAATAAATCTATGAAAGAGGTAGATTTAACTTTAGAAGATGCAATTGAAAGAGGATTAAAAGAAGAAGCTAAAGATTTAACTTTTGAAATTTTAGAGACTGAAGATGAAAATTATGTACTTGATGAAGTTTTAATCCCAGCTTTAGATAAAGTAGGTAATAAATACGATAAAGGTGAATTATTTTTACCACAGATGATACAATCAGCAGAAACTGTGAAAATTGCATTAAATATAATAAAAGATAGATTAAGCAATAATAATTCATCATCAAAAGGAAAAATTATAGTAGCTACTGTTCAAGGAGATATTCATGATATAGGAAAAAATATAGTGAAAATAATGCTTGAAAACTATGGCTATGAAGTAATTGATTTAGGAAAAGATGTACCTATTGAAGAAGTTGTAAAAAGGGCTAAGGAAGAAAATATTGAACTTATAGGTCTTAGTGCGTTAATGACTACTACAGTTGAAAATATGAAAAAGACAATAGAAGCTTTAAAAGAAAATGACATAAGTGCTAAGGTATTTGTCGGTGGAGCTGTAGTTACAGAAGAATATGCTGAAAAAATAAATGCTGATTATTACTCTAAAGATGCAAAATCTGCTGTAGAAATAGCTAAAATAAATTTTAAGTATAAAATATAATTGAAAAAAAATATAATAATATGTTAAAATAGAAAGGCAGTTTATAAAAATTTTCTATTTAAATAAGTAAAAAATATATTATAAATTGTGTTTATATGTTAATATTAAATAATAGTTGGTAAACAACTAAAATTAATCTATTTAGATTAAACAAAATTAAAAATTCTCGTCAACATAAAAAGAGGCTATTTATATAGCCTCTTTTTAATTATTATTATAAAAAACTAGAATGCCCAGTTTCCATCTTTGAATATTTGAACAGTTTCCCCATCATGAGTTTCACCTACTATTTGTAAGTCAGGAGAACCAATCATAAAGTCAACGTGTGTTAAACTATCATTTATTCCATATTTGTCATATTCTTCTCTAGGTAAATTTGCACCATCTTTTATGCAAGTAGCATAAGCTGAGCCAAGAGCTAAATGACAAGATGCATTTTCATCATATAATGTGTTATAAAATACTACATTAGTGTCTGATATAGGTGATTTATGAGGGACTAGAGCCACCTCACCTAAGTAATGAGATCCCTCATCTGTTGCTATAAGATTTTTTAAAGTTTCTTCACCTTTAGCAGCACTACAATCTATGATTTTTCCATCTTTAAATGTTAATGAAAAATCATCTATAATATTTCCACCATAAACTAAAGGTTTAGTACTATGTACAACACCATTTACTTCATATTTATGAGGGAGAGTAAATATTTCTTCTGTTGGCATATTTGGATTAAAGTTAATACCATTAGGGTCAACAGATGCACCACTTTCCCAAATATGATTTTCAGGAAGTCCTATAGTTAAATCAGTTTTTGAAGATTTATATTTTAAAGTTTTAAAATTCTTTTTGTTTAAGAATTCTGTTCTTGTTTCTAAATTAGCATTATGTTGTCTCCAAGCTTCAATTGGATCTTCTTGATCAACTCTTGTACATTTAAATATTAAATCCCAAAGTTTATCTACAGCTTCATTTTCATGTATATCAGGGAAAATTTTATGTGCCCAAGGTTTAGTAGGAACAGAAACTATACTCCACTTACATTTATCTGTTAAGGTATAAGATCTCCACTCTTTTAAAGCTATACCTGAAGCCTTTTGATAATTAGCAACTCTTTGAGGGTCTACATCTTTAAGTAAATCTGGATTAGATGCATATACACTTAAAAATGCTCCTCCTTCCTTTGCTATATGTACATATTGTTCTGAAACCCAATGAGGGAATTCATTAAATACATCATCAGGTGCGTATAAATATCTTGCTAAAGAGCATTCTTCATCTGACCATTCTACATAGACATTTCTAGCTCCATTTTCATAAGCACACTTTACTGCATATCTTACAAAATCAGCACATTCAATAGGTGTTCTAATAAGTAACGTTTGATTAGGTTGAATATTTACACCAACTTTAATTGCTAATTCGGCGTATTTTTGTAAATTTCTATCAAAATCCATTTTAATCCTCCAATTATAAAATTTAGTAATAATCATATTATAGCATTATGTTATAGTTTTCATCATATTAAAATAATCATGCATAAACTTATTTTAAGCATTCATAATAAAAAAATATTTTGATAAAAAATTGTACAAAATTGAAATATTTTATTTTAAAAAATAGATAAAAATCTTATAATAATGTAGTAGTAATAAATTAAGAAATTGATAACATCTAAATTTAATATAGTTATGATAAAGGATGGGAAAACATTTCAGTTAGGAGGTTATAGATGGAGTTATATGACGCTCTTTTTTATAGAAAATCGATAAAAGGTTATTCAAGTAAGGTAATAAAAAAACCATTACTAGAAGAAATAAAACGTCTATGTGGCGATATAACTTATCTAAATAACGATTTAAATATTAAAGCCCATTTAATTGAGAGAGGACATTTAATACATTTTTTAATAGGTAAAGAATCTGAAGTAAAAGCACCGCACTATATAATTATAACTTCAAATAAAGGTGAAGATTACTTGCAAAATGTAGGCTTTGCCATAGAAAAGTTAGTTTTAGAATTAACTTGTTTAGGAGTAGGAACTACTTGGATTAAATGTAAGTTGAAAAAAGAAGATGTAGAAGAATTCATGCAATTAGATGCAAGAGAGATGGATAATGAACTAGATGATGAAGATGAAATACTTGATGAAAGTGAAATAGAGTACCCAGTTTCAGTATTAGCAATTGGTTATCCAGATCAGTATGATAGTTTATTTAGAAAAAGTAAAAGAAGTTATGACAGGAAAAAAATGAAAGATATTTGTAGCGAGTTTAATCCTAAGTGGAAAGATGTATTAGAGGGAGTAAGAGTGTCACCTTCCATTATGAATAAACAACCATGGATATTTAAAGAAAGAGATTATGGTTTTGACGTATATGAATGTCATCCTAAAAAAAGATTAAAAATAGAAGATGAAAATAAAATAAGTATGGGTATTGCCTTAAGACATTTTGATATATGTTGTAGGGAAAAAAATATTAAAGTAGAATATATTAAAAAGAACATAAAAGATAGAAGAAAAAGTAAATATTTCATTAGTATTATAGATAAAAACTTAGAATAAAAATTTATTTATTGAATAAAGAATGGTTGACATGAAATAGAATAAGTGTAATAATTATATAAAATTAAGATTAATGAATTGAAAATAATTAGTAAAAATGTCCAGAGAGGCTTGTATAATTATTTGATTTATTCATTAATTATTTATGAAATTAATTCAATTAAATAAAAATATAATAAAGTCTTTTAAAATAGTCCAGAGAGGCTGATAAAGATAACACATAACTAATACTAATTAGATTGTTTAGATTATGCATATAGAATCCTTATACCTCTTTTGGTGTAAGGATTTTTTTTATAGGCTTTATTAAGAGGGAGTGAAGCTAAATGAAAAATGGAAAAGACAAATTAATTGTGGCTATTGATACAGATAATTTTGATAAGGCTAAGGAACTAATAGACCAGTTAGAAGATAGTGTAGATATATTTAAGGTGGGATTAGAACAATATGTTGCCACTAAAGGTAAAACGCTAGAGTATCTTAAAGAAAAAGGTAAAAAGGTATTTTTAGACCTTAAATTCCATGACATACCAAACACTATGAAAAGTGCAGTAAGAGCAGCAGTGAGAGATAATGTTTGGTTAATGACAATACATGTTTCAGATTTAGAAGGAATGAGACAATGTGCATTAGTTGCAAAAGAAGAAGCAGCAAAGTTAAATATAGAAAAGCCTATAATTGTAGGAGTTACAGTGTTAACTTCATTAAGTAACGAAGATTTACAAGACATAGGATGTAATATGACAACAGAGGAATTAGTTATTAAAAGGGCAAAACTTGCACAAAAAGCAGGTATTGATGGGATAGTATGCTCTGCAAAAGAAGTAGATAGAATAGTAGAAGTTTGTGGAAAAGATTTTGTAACTGTATGTCCAGGGATAAGGCCATCATCTTCAAGTGCAGGAGATCAAAAGAGAGTAGTAACACCAGCTGAAGCAATTAAAAATGGTGCTAAATATCTAGTTGTTGGTAGACCTATAACTCAAAGTGAGAATCCAAAACAATCAGCGATTGATATTGCAAGAGAAATAGAAAATGCTTAGGGGGCAAGATATATGAACGCAAAATTAATTTTAGAAGATGGAACGATTTTTGAAGGGAAGGCTTTTGGTTATTTAAATGATTCTGTGGGAGAAGTAGTATTTAATACGTCAATGACAGGTTATGGGGAAGTTTTAACGGATCCTTCTTATTACGGACAAATAGTAACAATGACATATCCTTTAATAGGAAATTACGGAATAAATTTGGAAGATGTACAATCTAAAATGGTCGCAGTTAAAGGTTTTATAGTGAGAGAAAAAAGTAATGCACCAAATAATTTTAGATGTGAAATGAGTTTAGATGTATATTTAAAACAAAATAAAATAATAGGCCTTGAAGGAATAGATACAAGAGCTTTAACAAAAATATTAAGAAATAATGGTACTATGAAAGGTATCATAACTATAGATAATAATGCGAAAATAGATAATGTAAATGATAAATTACAAGCATTTGATAATACGCAAGCAGTTCTTACTGTTTCTAGAAAAGAAATAGAATATGTAAAAGGAAATGGACCTAAGGTTGCAATAATGGATTATGGTGTAAAACAAAATATAATAGACAATTTTGCAAGTAGAGGATGTGATATAACTATATTCCCAGCCTTAACTTCACCAGAAGAAGTTTTAGCTATAGATCCAGATTTAATTTTCTTATCAAATGGACCTGGAGACCCAGATGATTTAGAAGAGATAGTAAATAATGTTAAACAAATGGTAGGCAAAAAACCAGTAGTTGGAATTTGTCTAGGGCATCAAATTTTAGGAAAAGTATTCGGAGGAAAAACATCAAAGTTAAAATTCGGCCACAGAGGTGGAAATCATCCAGTGAAAGATTTAGAAGAAGATAGAGTATTTATAACCGCTCAAAATCACGGATACTACGTAAGTGAAGTGCCAGAGTGCATGAAAGTTACTCAAATCAATTTAAATGATAATACAGTAGAAGGAATGAGACACAAAGAATTACCAATATATAGTGTTCAATATCATCCAGAGGCTTGTCCAGGACCAAAAGACAGCACTTATGTATTTGATAAATTTTTAGAATTATTATAATTGTTTAAAGGGAGAAGAGAATATGCCTAAAATAGATAGTATTAAGAAAACATTAGTATTAGGTTCAGGACCTATAATTATAGGTCAAGCAGCGGAATTTGA
>USRS01000060.1 GCA_900557165.1 uncultured Clostridium sp. | reverse complement strand
AATGATTATGATATAACTACTAGTGCTACTCCAAAAGTTATTTTAGATATATTTAAAGACTTTAAATGCATAAAAACAGGTATAGTTCATGGAACAGTAAGTGTTATAATAGATGGTGATATCTATGAAATAACTACATATAGAATTGAGGGTGAATATAAAGACCATAGAAGACCTGATGTGGTGGATTTTACCAATAAACTGGAAGAAGACTTAAAAAGAAGAGATTTTACTATAAATGCCATGGCATATAATGAAAAAGTAGGATTAGTTGACTTATTTAAAGGAAGAGAAGACCTCAATAAAAAACTTATCAAGACAGTGGGTAATCCCTATGATAGATTTAATGAAGATGGGCTTAGAATGATTAGAGCTATTAGATTTTCAAGTAAATTAGATTTTACAATAGAAAAAGAAACTTTATTAGCAATATATGATAATGCAAAAATAATTAAAAATATTAGCTTAGAAAGAATAACTGATGAATTTTCTAAAATCATACTCAGTAAAAATCCAGAAAATTTAATTAATTTATTTAAAACAAAATTATTAGAGTATTTAAATATGAGTAAAGAAGATGATGAAAGAAAACTTGACAAATTATATTATAACCTAAAATTACTAAATAAAGTTGAAAAAGATTTGCTAAAAAGATTAGTTCTTTTAGATTATTTGATATATGAATTTGATATTAAGTGTGAAAGTTTTTATGAAAAATTAATATATTCAAAAAAAATAAAAAAGGATTGTAATATGATTTTATCATCTTTAAAAGATATTGATATGAAAAATTTGGATAAGTTTAGCATAAAAATAATGTTAAATAAAATGGGAAAAAATTTATTTGAAGAATATCTAGATATAGCTAAGATTATTTATGGAAATGATAAAAATATAAAAAATATTGTCGATATATATAAAGAAATTGAAGATAATAAAGAATGTTATACTATTAAAAATTTAAAAATTAATGGTAATGATATACTATCTTTAGGATATAAAAATAAAGAAGTAGGTCAAATGCTTAATAAAATTTTATATGAAGTTATTAAAAACCCAAAACTAAATAATAAAGACCAAATAATTGAGAAATACACAAAAAGTAACTAGATTGTTTGAAAAAATAAAAAAACATATAATAATTTATAAAACTATAAAATATTTCCTTTGGTCATAAATAATGTTATAATGTTATATGATTTTAATAAAATGTCGGAGGTTTTAAATATGAGAGTGGAAGCCCCTATTAAAGTAGATAGAAAAACTAAAAGGCTTGCAAAAAGATTAACAGGGAGAGAAATTGCAGTTATAAATCATATGGATATAGATGAAGTAGCTGCCAATTCTCTTGTAGAAGGTAAAGTAAAACTAGTTATAAATGCAGCACAGTCTATAAGTGGGAAGTATCCAAATAAAGGGCCAGGAATATTAACAGATAAAAATATTTTAATTATAGATAATGTTGGACAAGAATTATTTGATGAATTAAAAGAAGGACAAATAATAGAAGTAAATAATGGACAAATCTATAGAGATGGACAACTTTTAGGAGAAGGTAGCGTATTAGATAAAGATAAAGTAGCTATAAAAATTAAAGAGGCATATGATAATATGTCTGTAGAATTAGATAGATTTATAGATAATACTATAGAATACGCAAAAAAAGAAAAGGGCTTCATCTTAGGAGAAGTTGAAATACCTAAAGTTAAAACAAAATATAAAGATAGACATGTATTAGTTGTAGTAAGAGGACAAGACTACAAAGAAGATTTAAGTACTATAATTTCTTACATAGAAGAAGTAAAACCAGTATTAGTTGGTGTTGATGGCGGGGCAGATGCTCTTGTAGAATTTGGATATACACCAGATGTAATTGTAGGAGATATGGATAGTGTAAGTGATGAAACACTAAAAAAAGCTGGAGAAATAGTAGTACATGCCTATGTGGATGGAAGAGCACCAGGATTAAAAAGAATTCAAGATTTAGGATTAGATGCCGTAGTTTTCCCAGCGCCAGGAACAAGTGAAGATATAGCTATGCTTACAGCATATGAATATGGAGCTGAATTAATTGTAGCAGTTGGAACACATTCTAATATGATAGATTTTTTAGAAAAAGGAAGAAAAGGAATGGCTAGTACTTTCCTTGTAAGATTAAAAATTGGTTCTAAGTTAATTGATGCCAAAGGTGTTAACTTACTATATAAAAGCAAATTAAAAATAAAATATGTGTGGGCGTTGATTATTGCAGCATTATTCCCAGTACTAGTACTTGCATCATTCTCACCAACAACACAACAATTTATAAGAATAATACAATTAAAACTAAAATTACTATTAAACATGTAATATACAAACTAGGAGGACAAACATGAATATAAATATGAAGTACTATATAGTAACCATATGTGCTATATTTATAGCTTTAGGTGTGGGTATATTAGTTGGATTCAACTTAAATTATGATCAAGCTTTAAGTAAACAGCAAAGTGAGGTACTTGAAAGTTTTAATACAGAATTTGAATCTTTAAAGGATAAAAATAAAAACTTACATTCTCAAATAGAAGACTTAAATGGAGAATTAGATACTATAAAAGAATTTGTTGATAAAAATATAGATGCATTAACACAAGATGTATTAACTGCTAAAAATACAGGAATAATACTAACTAGTGAAAATAATGACTATAGTGAAATTGTTGAAGATTTAATAAAAAAAGCAAATGGAACAGTATCATTTAATATAATTGTAAAGGATAATATAAATAAAGAAGATAAATTATCTGAGATATCAATGAGTTTAAATAAAACTTTTGAATCATCTTCAGATGTTATTAATTATATTGTAGAATGTTTAAATTCTGCAAAAAACTATGATCAATTATATGCCCTTGAAAATTTAGGTGTAATAAAAATTAATAACTTAGATGAAAAGAAATACCAAGATTATGATTCAGTAGTATTACTAGGAGAATTAACTGGAAAAGATGCAAAAATTAAATTTGATCAAAAAGAAAAGATAATATTAAATAAACTAAAAGAAAATAATAAATATTTAGTTGCTGCAAATCAGAGTGAAAGTGATAATACAATTTTAAAATTATATTCAGAAAATAATATATCAACAATAGATAATATAAATGAAGGTATAGGAAAAGTTTCTTTAACTAATTTATTAAAAAATCAAAATGTAGTTGGTCATTATGGAACTTCTGATGTATCAACAGAAATAATCGCTTACGAAAAATAACAAATAATTAAAGGAGAATAAAATAATGAATCCTTATTTAAGTATAATAATACCAGCGTATAATGAAGAAAATAAAATAAAAGATACACTGGAAAATATAAAAGATATTGAAGAAATTAGTGAAATTATTGTAGTAGATGATGGATCAAGTGATAATACTTCTAAAGTTGCAAAAGAAGTTAAAAGTCCTAAAATAACAGTTATAACACAAGATAAAAATAGAGGTAAGGGTTACGCTTTAAACAATGGTTTAAAAATAGCCATGGAAAAAGCTGATATTATTGGATTTTTAGATGCAGATTTAGGTAGCTCATCTAAAGAAGTTTCAAAATTAATAACACCAATATTAAATAATGAGGCAGATGTTATAATAGCAAAATTCCCTCCTGCAAAGAAAAAAGGTGGACTTGGATTTGTAAAAGGCTTAGCTAAAAGCTCAGTATTAGAAATGACAGGTGTAGAATTAGATGCTACTTTATCAGGACAAAGAATATTTAAAAAAGAAGTATTAGAAAAATTTGACGAAATTCCATTTGGATATGGAGTGGAAGTTGGTATGACTATAGACATATTAAAATATGGATATAGAATAAAAGAAGTATTAGTTAATATGACTCACAGTGAAACAGGAAGAGATTTACAAGGCTTTATTCACAGAGGTAAACAATATTATCATATTAAAAAGGTTTTAAGACAAAAGAAAAAAGAGTGGAGGTAGTAAATTGTATTCATATATATTTAAAGGCATAATATTTGCACTAGGATTAGTTGGTACATATTTAATGATACCTTTATTCAAAAACTTATTAGTTGAAAGTAACTGTATAAGACCTAATTACAAAGGAGAAATGATACCTGTAAGTATGGGAATAGTATTTCTTCCAATGATAATAATAAACGGTATTATTGTGGCATTTTTCACAGTAGACTTTGTAAGTATAGCTTGTTTATTTATATTTATATTCGGAATAATGGCTATGTTTTTTGCAGGTATAATAGATGATACAATAGGAAATAGAGATGTTAGCGGATTAAAAGGTCACTTTAAAAGTCTTTTTAAAGGGAAGCTTACTACAGGTGGATTTAAAGCATTATTTGGCGGATTTGTAGGACTTATAATATCAGTGTGTATTTCTAAAAATATAGCAGATATTATAGTAAATACTTTAGTTATAGCATTATCTACTAATTTAATGAATTTATTTGATTTAAGACCAGGTAGAGCTATAAAAGTATATTTAGTCATAATGATTGCAATTTTCTTCACATTAACTGGATATGTACAAATATTACCGTTATTAATACTTCCTAATGTACTTGCTTACTTTAATTATGATTTAAAAGCAAAAGCCATGATGGGTGATACAGGTTCAAATGTATTAGGAATATCTATAGGTATACTTATGGTTATGGGATATACATTTAAAGTTAGAGTATCTTGGTTAGTATTTTTAGTATTAATTCATATATTAACTGAAAAATTCTCTTTAACAAAAATTATAGAAAAAAATAAAGTATTAAACTTTATTGATAAATTGGGAAGGTAATTTTATGATTAGTAAAAAAATAGGAATAGTCGTAGAAATAGCTGATAGCAGTGAAGTTTTAGATGATATAAGAGTTAATGTAAACGGACAAATACAAAGAGCTTATAATTATACTAAATTAACTGGAAAAATAAATATAGGTGATGAAGTTATATTAAATACAACAGCAGTTGAACTAAGTCTTGGTACGGGAGGATATCACTTTGTTATTGCAAATTTAAATAATAAAGAATCTGATCTGTCACCAGGTGGACATATTATGAAACTTAGATATACGCCATATCAAGTTAAAGTCAATGCAGTAGAAGATCATGAAAGTAAGTATCATGATGTAATAAATGAATTTGAAACTTTAGATAATATGCCTGTAGTAGTTGGAACGCTTCACAGTATGCTTACACCTTTTGTTGCATCATATAAAAGACATAATCCAAATAAAAAACTAGTATATATAATGACTGATGGAGCAGCACTTCCTATTTATTTAAGTAAAAATGTACAAAATTTAAAGGATAAAAAATTAATAGATAGTACTATTACAATAGGAAATGCAATTGGTGGAGACTTTGAATGTATAAATATATATACAGCTCTAATTACAGCAAAAGAAATAATCAAAGCAGATGCAGTATTTGTATCAATGGGACCTGGAATATCAGGAACAGGTACTAAATATGGATTTACAGGTATAGAACAAGGACCTATTTTAGATGCTGTAAAAAAACTAGGTGGAAATCCAATTGCAATTCCAAGAATTAGCTTTGCTGACTTAAGGGATAGACATAAGGGAATATCTCACCATGCTATTACTATTTTTAAAGAAATAGTAAATGTAAATGCAAATATTCCTGTAACTATATATAGCGATAAGGAAAAATTTGATTACATAAAGAAACAGATTAAAGATAATAGATTATTCGATAAACACAATATTATTTACTTAGAAAATAATAATTGTAAAGATGATTTAGATTATTTTAATCTTAAAGTAAGAAGTATGGGCAGAAATTACGAACAAGATAAGGAATTTTTTGATGCAGCTAGTACAGCAGCATATTACTTAATGGAGGTTTGTGATGATAGCAAAGGAGACTACTGTAAATAGTGATTTGATTTATACAGGTAAAACTATTCAACTTAGAGTGGATACAGTGGAAGTTCCTAATAAAGGATATCAAAAAAGGGAAATAATAGAGCATAAAGGTTCTGTGGCCATTGTAGCTATAACAAATGATAATAAAATAGTATTAGTTAAACAATATAGAAAATCAATAGAAAAAGAACTATATGAATTACCTTCAGGTAAAATTGAAATAGGTGAATCACCTCTAGATTGTGCCATAAGAGAGCTTAAAGAAGAAACAGGTTATAGTACAGAAAATTTAAAATTAATTTATAAGTATTATGCTACACCAGTTTTTTCAAATCAATTAGTTTTTATATACTTGGCAAAAGATTTAACTCCAGGCAAAAATCATTTGGAAGAAGATGAATTTATAGAAGTATATGAATTTGATAGAGAAAAAGCTTATGATATGGTAATAAATAATGAAATTTGTGATTCAAAAACTGTTATAGGTTTATTATTAACTAAAGAATTAATATAAAGCATAACCTCCTCTTAACTTACATAAATATATGTTAGGATAAGAGGAGGTTATAAATTTGAGAAGAACAATAAGAAAAAGAGATAGTTTAATAATAAGTAAAGAAATAATTTATTTGAGTATTATTTTTATTATATTTGTTTTTATTGGAACTTATTTAAATAAGTTTTTATCAAATGGACAAGATATAGTATTAGATAGTATTAATAATTTAAATGACTACTATAGCCAAGGAAGTAATATAAACGTTAGAGCTGTAGTTTTTTCTAATTTAAGAGAAAATATTATATTTTTAGGAAGTATAGTATTTTTTTCATTATTTGTACTTACTTTCCCCTTGACAATAATAAGTTTTTTATTAAAAGGCATATCAATAGGCTATACTATTAATAGTTTTATTTTACTAATAAAACTTAAAAGTATAAAAATGATATTGATTATGTTAGTAAAAAATTTTATTATAGTACCAGGGGCGATATTGCTTATAACAATAAGTTATTACTACATAAAAAATATTTATGAAGAATATAAAAAAGGAAGAAAAGAAGGAATCGTATTTTTAGGTAGAAGATACTTATTAAATGGTATTATTGTAATAATAATTTGCACCTTTGCCCAATTATTATTAAATGTAATTAGTATTGGTATTTTACAATTCCTAGTAAGATAAAAGGAGTTATTTATGGAAATTTTAGAACAATATATAGACTATATTAAATGTAAAAAAAGGTTATCAGAAAATACCATATGTTCATATTATACGGATATTAAAAAGTATCTAGATTATTTAAAGTGTGAAAATATTAAAATTAAAGATGTAGCAGAATATGATATTATAAATTTTCTTGTTAATTTAGAAAAACAAAATAATTCCGTAGCTACAGTTTCAAGAGTAATATCTTCTGTAAAATCTTTTCATGACTATTTATTTTTAAATCATATTAGTGAAAATAATCCAGCTAATAATATAAAAAAACCAAAAATAAAAAGAGAAAATGTAGAGATTTTAACAGAAGAAGAAGTAGAAGCTATTTTAAAATTTCCTGATTTAGATAGCCCTAAAAAAATGAGGGATAAGGCCATATTTGAAACATTATATGGAACAGGAATAAGAGTATCTGAATTAGTAGAACTTAAATTACAAGATGTTGATTTACAAATTGATTATTTATACTGCAATACCGGTAAAAATCAAAGAGTAATACCGCTTTGTGAAATAACTAAAAATTATTTAGAAAAATATATTAAAGAAGGCAGACCTATTTTAGCAAAAGAAGGCGAAGATGCTTTATTTGTTAATGCTCAAGGTCAAAAGTTTACTAGACAAGGTCTTTGGAAGGTTATTAAAAAATATGCTAATAAAGCTAACATAAGTAAAAATATAAATCCTAGTATACTTAGACATTCCTTTGCAATTCATCTATTAAAAGGTGGTGCAAATGTGGCTGTAGTGGGTAAAATTTTAGGAAATTCAAACTTATCAAGCTTACAATTATATTTAAATCAAATGGATAATAATATTAGAAAAGAAATAAAGGACAAACATCCAAGGAAAAAAGAAGACTTATAAGGAGGAAATTTTAATGAGTAGAGTTATATGGATGGTTATAGACAGTGTGGGAGTTGGAGCATTAAAAGACTCAGAAAAATTTGGAGATATTGGAGTAAATACATTAGGTAATATAGTAAAGAACCACCCAGACATAAAAATACCTAATATGATTCAATTAGGTTTAGGAAATATAGATGGGATAGATTATTTACAAAAGGCAGAAAATCCAATAGGTTCATATGGAAAATGTGATGAATTATCATGTGGAAAGGATACTACAACTGGTCATTGGGAAATGACTGGAGTAATTGTTGAAAAGCCTTTTAAAACTTTTCCAAATGGATTTACAAAGGATATAATAGATGAGTTTGAAAAAAGAACTGGTAGAAAAGTTGTAGGTAATAAACCAGCCTCAGGAACTGCCATATTAGATGAATATGGTGAACATCAAATGAAAACAGGAGATGTAATAGTTTATACTTCAGCAGATAGTGTATTTCAAATAGCTGCTCATGAAGACATAATATCACTAGAACAATTATACAAAATGTGTGAGATAGCAAGAGAAATAATGATGGGTGATAATGCAGTAGCTAGAATAATAGCTAGACCATATGTGGGGCCAAAAGCAGGGCAATTTGAAAGAACTGCTAATAGAAGAGATTACTCATTAAATCCTTTTGAACCAACAGTATTAGATACAATAAAAGAGTCTAATTTAGATGTAATAGGTGTTGGTAAAATAGAAGATATATTTAATGGACAAGGTATAACAGAAGCTATTCATACAAAAGACAATATGGATGGTGTAGACCAAACTATAAATTATATAAAATCAGAAAATAAAGGATTAATATTTACAAATTTAGTTGACTTCGACTCAAAATTTGGTCATAGAAGGAATTCTCTAGGATATAAAGAAGCTTTAGAAGAATTTGATGAAAGAATACCAGAAATAATATCTTCAATGAAAGAAGATGATATATTAATAATAAATGCAGACCATGGAAATGATCCTACTTATAAAGGAACAGACCATACTAGAGAATATATACCAGTACTTGTTTATGGTAAAAATATTAAATCTGGTGTTAATTTAGGTATAAGAAATAGCTTTGCAGATATAGGAGCTACAGTAGCTGATATTTTAAATGTTAAATTACCAACAAACGGAACAAGCTTTAAAGCAAAGATAATGTAAAAGGACAATTAGGAGGTAATTATGAGAATATATGATATTATAAGAAAAAAAAGAGATAAAGAAGAATTAAGCAAAGAAGAAATAGAATTTTTTGTAGATAGATACTCAAAGGGAGAAATACCGGACTATCAAGCATCCGCTCTTTTAATGGCTATATATCTTAATAAAATGAATAAACAAGAAACAGCTTATCTTACAGAAGCAATGATGAATTCAGGAGAAGTTATAGATTTATCAAAAATTAATGGAATTAAGGTTGATAAACATTCAACAGGTGGTGTGGGAGATAAAACAACTATTACATTAGCACCATTAATGGCTGCTTGTGGTGTTCCAGTTGCTAAAATGTCAGGAAGAGGACTTGGACATACTGGAGGAACTTTAGATAAATTAGAATCTATACCAGGATTTTCTATAGAAATGACTCCTGAAAAATTCATAAAATCTGTGAATGATTTAAAAATAGCAGTATGTGGACAAACTGCATCAATAGCTGTTGCTGATAAAAAAATGTATGCTCTAAGAGATGTTACAGCTACAGTAGATAATATATCTTTAATAGCAGCATCTATAATGTGTAAAAAATTAGCTTCAGGAGCAGATGCCATAGTTTTAGATGTTAAAACTGGAGATGGAGCATTTATGAAAACTTTAGATGACTCATTTGCTCTAGCTCAAGAAATGGTTGAAATAGGAACAGCAATGAATAGAGAAACTATAGGTATAATAAGTGATATGGATGAACCTTTAGGATATGCAATAGGTAATTCTCTAGAAGTTATAGAAGCCATAGAAGCGCTAAAAGGAAGAGGGCCTAAAGACTTTATGGCACTATGTGAGACTTTAGGAGCTTATATGCTTGTATCATCAAAAATAGCTACAAACTATGAAGATGGTGTAAGAAGAATAAAAGAAGCACTAGAATCTGGTGCAGCCTTAGAAAAATTAAAAGAATTCGTTACTAATCAAGGTGGAAATCCTATGATAGCTGAAGATTATTCGCTATTCCCTCAAGCTAGTCATATAGTTGAAATAAAATCTGAAAAAACTGGGTACATAGATAAAATTGAAGCAGAGGCTATTGGAGTAAGTGCTATGGTACTTGGTGCAGGTAGAGAAACGAAAGAAGATGAGCTAGATTTAAGCGCAGGAATTATATTAAAGAAAAAAGTAGGAGACTTCGTAAATGAAGGTGATACTTTAGCAGTTATGTATTTCAATAGAGAAGAAAAATTTGAAGATGCTAAAAGAAGATTTATGAATGCTTATATAATAACTGAAGAAAAATCAGAACCTAAAAAATTAATATATGGTGTTGTGACAAAAGATGGAATAGAGAAATTCTAGTTAAATGTTTAAAAAAGCTTAACTTGTAAAAACTAAAGTTAAGCTTTTTTAATTTGAAATTTTATATTTGATAAAAATTATATATTTACCATAGAAAAATAGCGTAATTTCTTAAAATATGACATTTTTATTGAAATATTTTAATTGTAGATTTATAATAAAAAGGATATAAAAGAGATAAGGAGTACAATAACTTATGAATCTGAAGGACAGCAAAAGTAAAAAAATTATAGTAGCTATAAGTATTATATTACTAGTTATAATTTTTATGGCGACTTTTGTAATTACTCAAATAGGTCCATACAATAAAAATAACAAAGAAGATATTGTAATTGATATCCCTAGTGGATCTACTTTGAACCAGATCGCAGATATACTAAAAGAAAATAATTTAATTAAAAATAAAACTTTATTTAAATTATATGTAAGAGTAAGTGACAACTCTTCAAAATTAAAATCAGGTAAATATTTATTTAATCAAGCTTATTCCAACGAAGAAATAATAAAAGATTTATCTCAAGGAAAAATTTACAATGAAGGTATAAAAATTACTATTCCAGAAGGTTCAACTTCCATGGAAATAATTGATTTACTTACAAAAAATAAGTTAGGTGATGAAAAAACTTATACTAAATTAGTAAATAACCCTAAAGAATTTTATGATAAATTTGAATTCTTAAAAGATAAAGAAATAACTTCTTTAGAAGGATTTTTATATCCTAGTACTTATTATTTTAAAGAAGATGAAAGTGAAAAAGAAATACTAAGCCATATGATTGAGGTATTTAATTCAAAGTATAGTGAAACATTAAGAAAAAAACAAAAAGAAGATAAAAAATCTTTATATGATGTAATAAAATTAGCTTCTATTGTGGAAAAAGAAGCTGTACTTGATGAAGATAGACCGATAATTGCAAATGTATTTTATAATAGAATTGACATAGGTATGCCTCTACAATCTGATGCAACTATTCAATATATATTTAAAGAAAGAAAGAAAAGTATAACGTATGATGATTTAAAAATTAAATCTCCATACAATAGTTATATAAATAAAGGTTTACCGCCAACTCCTATAGCAAATCCTGGAATAAAATCTATAGAAGCAGTTTTATATCCTGCAAATACAGAATATTTATATTTTGTGGCAACTATAGATGGTGGAAATAATTATAGCAAGACATATGAAGAACATGTAAAAAATGTTGAGCAATATAGAAAAGATAGAGAAGAAAGAAATAATAGTTATTCTACAGATAATTAGGGTAGATATAATAATGATGGTTATTTAATGGATTATATCTTAAAAATTAAGATATAATCCTATTAATTTTAAAAAGAAAATTGAGTAGGAAATTAAGGAGTGAATAATTTGAGTAATATAGTTAATAATCAAGTAGAAAGATATATAAGAGAAACTTTAAAAGATAAAGAAGGTTTATTAAAAGAATTAGAAGAATATGCAGCAGAGTATAATGTTCCAATAGTTCATAAAGAAGTTTCAGACTTATTAAAAGTTTTATTAAAGTTTCAAAAACCAAAAAGTATATTAGAAGTAGGTTGTGCAATAGGGTATTCTTCTATATTATTTTCAACTTCTACAAATGGAGAAGCTAAAATAATTACTGTGGAACGTAATGAAAAAATGATTGAACAAGCTAAGAAAAACTTCGAAAGATCAGGATTTAATGAAAATATAACGCTATTAGAAGGCGATGCAGAAGAATTATTAAAAAATGTTGAAGGTGAATTTGACATGATATTCTTAGATGCAGCTAAAGGTCAATATCAATTATTTTATGATTTAGTAATAGACAAGCTAAAAGTAGGAGGCCTTTTAATATCTGATAATATATTATACAAAGGTATGATAGCTGATGATGCCTTAGTAATGAGAAGAAAGAAAACCATCGTAAAAAGAATGAGAAATTACTTAGATTATATCTGTAATTGTGACTACTTAAGTACCTCTTTAATTCCTATAGGAGATGGAGTAGCTCTAAGCTACAAGGAAAAAGAAAGGATTGAAAAGTAATGTTAAAAGTAGAATTATCATCTTTTGCTAAAGACTTAGACTCATTAAAAAGAGCATTAGAAAGTGGAGCAGATTCTGTTTATATAGGTGGAGAAACTTTTGGAATGAATACAATGTCACAAAAGTTTTCTATAAAAGATTTACAAGAGGGAATAGAGTTTGCCCATGAAAGAAATAAAAAAGTTTATGTAATTATATCTTTATTACCTCATAACAATGATTTTGTTAAACTGGAAGAATATTTATTAAAGTTAAATGAAATAAAAGTTGATGCTTTAATATTATGTGAGCCAGGAACTTTAGAAATAGTAAGAAGAGTTTTACCTGATATGAAAATTCATATGGGAAGTCAAACTAACATTTATAATTATGAAACAGCAAGATTTTATTATGATTTAGGTGTTAGAAGAGTCGTACTTGCTAAAGAATTAGGTCTTAAAGATATAATAGATATAAGAAAAAATGTACCTCTTGATTTAGAAATAGAGGCTTTCGTTCATGGTGGTATGGTAATGTCTTACTCAGGTAGAAGATTATTATCAAACTATATGAGCAGTAAAGGTACTGAAGAATATGACAAAGAAAAACACTATAATTTAGTAGAAGAAAAAAGACCAGGTCAATATTGTCCAATATATGAAGATGAAGGTGGAACATTCTTCTATGCATCTAAAGATTTATGTATGATAGAATTTTTACCAGAATTAATAAAATCTGGTGTTACTACTTTGAGCATAGAAGGTAATATGAAATCAGATGAGTATATGGAAAAAGCACTCAAAATTTATAGAAAAGCCATTGATAAATTTATAGAAAATCCAGAGAAATGGCAACTTAATAAAGTTTGGTTGGAAGAATTACAAAGCTTAGACCATAGAGTTTTAACAACAGGATTTTATTTAGAAGAAAATATAGATTATACAAAATAATAAAAAAGCTTCCAAAGGGAAGCTTTTTTTATGCGTAGTATTTTTTTTAATTTTATTGTTAAAAATCTCAATTAAGGATAAGAGGTGATTAAATGACAAGAATAAAAAAGAATACTTCCAATAAATTAATTAAAAAAAGGATAAATTATTTTTTTATTATTTTTTTATTAGTATGTACTTATTTACTATATGAAATTGTTAATTTAACTATTTTTAAAAATGAAGAATATAAAAATAAAATAAAAAGTCAAAGCTCGGAAGTTATAAATTTAAATAGTGGGAGAGGTACTATTTATGACAGAAACAATATTGCTTTGACAGATAATGAAAAACAGAAAATTTTACTTGTACCAAAGGATGTTATAAGTGGAAATTTTGAAAATATATCTTTAATAAAAGAAGCAACAAAATTAAATGAAAAAGATATTTATAAAGCAGTTCAAAATCAACTATCAAGTGAAATAATAGAAATAGAAATTAATTATATTGATAAGAATAAAATTGATGATTTAAAGAAAAAAAATATTTTAGTAAAAGAAAAAACAAAGAGATATTCAAATAATAATTTACTAACTCATTTAATCGGATATATAAAAACTTCAGAAAATGAAGGTGTAAGTGGGATAGAAAAATATATGAATGATGAATTAAAAGATAGTAATAATAACTACATATCTGTATTTAAAGCAGGTATAAATAGTTCAGGTTTGAATTATTTAAAAGGAAGTATACAAGAAATATCAAATGAAGAAAAATCAACTCATATTAAACTTACTATAGATTCTAAAATACAAGAAAAAGTGGAAAAAATTATGGATAAAGAAAAAAATCCAAGTGCTGTAGTTATATCTAAAGTGGAAAATGGAGAAGTTGTAGCCATGTGTTCAAGACCTAATTTCAATCAAAATAAAATATCATCATATCATAATAGCACAAAAGGTGAATTACAAAATAGAGTATTAAGTGTTACATATCCACCAGGGTCTGTATTTAAACTAGTAGTTTTATATGCGGCATTAGAAAATAATGCAGTAGATGAAAATTATAGATATTATTGCACAGGTAGCTGCAAAATTGGTTCATCTAAGAGTATTTTAAAATGTAATAATAATGAAGCTCATGGAATGGAAACTTTAAGTGATGCTCTATCTAATTCATGTAATTGTGCATTTTATGATATAGCAAAAAAAGTTGGTAGCAAAAAAATTTTTCAAGCTATAAAGCAACTACATTTAGATGAAAAGGTGAATTTAGGAATAGATGAGGAAAAAGATTCTAAAATTCCACAAGAGATAGCCCTTAGTAATTTAGCCATAGGTCAGGCTGATATTGAATTTACACCACTTCAGATAAATCAATTAACACAAATAATATCTAATAATGGAACGTATATGCCTTTGAAATTATATGATAGTATTATTGATAATAATAAGAACTCTATAAAGACATATAAAACAAATAAAAAAAGAGAAATAATAGCACCATATACCATGACTAAAATCAAAGAGATGATGATGCAAGTATCAAAAGTAGGTACAGCTAAAACTTTAGTAGATTTAGATGGTGGATGTGGAGTTAAAACAGGAACAGCTCAAAGTAGCTTAAATGGAAAGAAAATATCTCATGGATGGATTACTGGTTTTTATCCTGAGATAAATCCTAAATATGCAATAACAGTAATAATTGAAGGCACAGAAAAGGAAAGTAAATCAGCAATTCCAATATTTAAAGAAATATGTGAAAATTTAAAATAAATTTAACAAAGGAATAGTCAACATTCATATCTCTAATTCATATAATTTAGAGTGACACCTATAAAAGGGGGGTGGCCTGTTGACTATTCTAAAATCATTTGAAAAACCGTTAACCCCTGAAGAAGAGATATATTATTTATCTTTATTAAAGAATGAGAACAATCAAGAAGCTAAAGAAGTTTTAATAGAAAGAAACATGAGATTAGTTGCTCATATAGCAAAAAAATATAATAATGCAAATGAAGATCAAGATGATCTGATATCAATAGGGACGATTGGTTTAATTAAGGCCATTGAGACATTTAAAGTTGATAAAGGAACTCGATTAGCAACTTATGCTTCGAAATGTATAGAAAATGAAATTTTAATGAATATAAGAACAAATAAAAAAAATAAGGTTCAAGTTTCTCTTCAAGATCCCATAGGAGTAGATAGAGAGGGAAACTCAATTAGTTTAATAGATATATTAGGTACAGAAGCGGATTATGTTATAGATCAAGTAGAGCTTAAAGTACAAATTAGTAAGCTTTATGAAAAATTAGATAAAATTCTTACACAAAGAGAAAGAGAAATTATACAACTGAGATATGGTTTGACGCCTTTAGGATATAAAACACAAAGAGAGATATCACAAAAGTTAAATATTTCTCGTTCATATGTATCTAGAATTGAAAAAAAAGCACTTAAAAAGTTGAGAAAAGAATTAAAATCCGAAAAAAGCCTTGAATAAGGCTTTTTTTGTCGTGCATAACTTTTAGTTATCTAACCATGAAGTGACAAAAAATTCAAAGTACATATGATAATATAACTTATATGATAGAAATAGAGATAAAATATAAACTTCAGTATATTAAATAACAATTTCGTAATACCATATAAAATTATGTAAATTTATAAAATAAAAGTTATA
>USRS01000059.1 GCA_900557165.1 uncultured Clostridium sp. | reverse complement strand
CAGGAAGAAGAAAAAGCTCTGTAGCTAGAGTTAGATTAGTTGCAGGTGAAGGAAATATAGTAGTTAATGGAAGAGATGTTAATGAATACTTTAACTACGAAACATTAATAAGAGATGTTAAACAACCATTAGTTTTAACAAACAACGAAAACAAATACGATGTAATAGTAAAAGTTGAAGGTGGAGGATTCACTGGACAAGCTGGTGCTATAAGACACGGTATATCAAGAGCTTTATTAAAAGCTGATGCTGAGTTAAGAGGAGACTTAAAGAAAGCTGGATTCTTAACTAGAGATGCAAGAATGAAAGAAAGAAAGAAATACGGATTAAAAGCTGCAAGAAGAGCACCTCAGTTCTCAAAAAGATAGTTTTTACTCAATATTGGAATTTTTTCAAATTGTATATACAAGATGTATTTCAACATTATGTTGGAATACATCTTTTTTTATTGCAAGGAAATTATATATTATTTGATTTATGGATAATATATAATTTCCAACCTATTTAACTTGAGCAACGTACGAAGTCGTTGGAGACATGAAGGGTGCGCCAACGCAGTGGCTTAAGCGAAGCAAATTTTATTTATAGTTTTCAGCTCTAACTTCAAAATATGATTGTGGATGAGCACAAACAGGACATACCTTTGGTGGTGTTTTTCCTTTATGTATATGACCGCAATTTTGGCATATCCAATAAACTTCACCGTCTTTTTCAAAGACAGATCCATTTTCTAAGTTTTCTAGAAGTTTACGATATCTCTCTTCATGTTCTTTTTCTATTTTGCCAACAGCTTCAAACAAATAAGCTATTTTATCAAAACCTTCTTCTTTTGCTTCTTTAGCGAATTTAGCATACATATCAGTCCATTCATAATTTTCGCCATCAGCAGCATCTTTTAAATTTTCTGTAGTAGATGGCATACCATCATGTAAAAGTTTAAACCATATTTTTGCATGTTCTTTTTCATTATTTGCAGTTTCTTCAAATATAGAAGCTATTTGATTATAACCTTCTTTTCTTGCTTTTGATGCATAATAAGTATATTTATTTCTTGCTTGTGATTCTCCTGCAAAAGCAGATAATAAATTTTGTTCAGTTTTACTTCCTTTTAACTCCATAATAAATTTCCTCCTTTTGTATCACGCCAACAAAAATTATAAATCTAACTATTGGCTATAATATATTTATAACACAAAAATGGAAATATAAGTTAAAAATCTGTATTTTATATTCAAAAACTAACTAATTATATAAATGGTTAATAGAAAAAATGTTTAATGTGAAACATTATAAAGAAACAATAAACGCGTAATATTGTAATATGCGTTTTTATTTTTTTAAGAAAAACTTAAGAATTAGTTGAAGTATTATGTAAGATTTATATTTTATTATACTAATATAGAAAATTAAGGCTATTAAATTTCTAGTGAAGGGAGGAGTAACAATGATTAGTCAATATATTTGGCAAGGAATATGGATATTACGAAATAGTATATTGATGGGAATAATTATATATATTTTAATCTATGGAGTATTATTAATATCTAAAAGGAGAAAAGTTGTTGATATAAAACAAATTATTTCTGAAGCAATGTTATCAATATATACTATATCTTTGTTAAAAATAACAGGAATAATAGGAATGAAATTTTATTTTTGGGATGTTATGAATGGTAGGTATAATTTAAGTCTTATTTTGTTTGAAGACGTATCATTAATAATGTTGTTTTTAAATTTATTATTATTTGTTCCTTATGGAATATTGTTACCGTGTGTATTTAAGAATTTGAATATTAAAAAAGTAGTCATGATAGGATTTTTTACAAGTTTAAGTATAGAAGTGACTCAATTATTTGGAGGAAGGTATACTGAGATAGATGACCTAATAATCAACACACTAGGTACATTGGTTGGCTTTATAATTTACTCATATACAACTAAGAATATATTTAAAGTAAACAACACAAAAAAAGAAATAAATTATGTTGTATAATACAAGTGACAAGAAAATGGGTAAAGGAGATGAAGCTAATGTACAACATATTAGTAGTTGATGATGATAAAGAAATAGTTGAATCCATTGAGATATTTTTAAAGAATGAAGGTTACAACGTATATAAAGCCTATAATGGAATGGAAGCTTTAGATGTATTGGTAAATAATGATGTTCATTTAATACTTATGGATATAATGATGCCAAAACTTGATGGAATAAAGGCCACAATAAAAATTAGAGAAGAAAAAAATATACCGATAATACTTGTATCAGCTAAAAGTGAAGATACAGATAAAATAATGGGTCTTAATATAGGCGCAGATGATTATATAACAAAACCATTTAACTTATTAGAGCTTATAGCAAGAGTAAAGTCTAACCTGAGAAGATATGTGACTTTAGGAACTTATAATAATGAAAAATTAGGTAATAACGAAGTATTAATAAGCGGAGGTTTAGAGTTAAATACATCTACAAAAGAAGTTAAAGTAGATGGCCAAATTGTAAGAGTAACACCTATAGAATTTAAAATATTAAATTTACTTATTGCTAATAAAGGAAGAGTATTCTCCATTGACGAAATATATGAGAAGGTATGGAATGAAGAAAGTTTTAATGTGGAAAATACGGTAGCAGTACATATTAGAAGAATACGTGGAAAAATTGAAATAAATCCAAAAGAACCTAGATATTTAAAAGTTGTATGGGGAGTGGGATATAAAATTGAAAAATTATAATGGTAAGATTTTTAAAGAAAGAAGCTTAATGTTTAATTATATATTTATGTTAATTATGTTTTCTATTACTCAAATTATTGGAATTATAATATGTTTTAATTATGGGAATATGAATATTATTTTTGATGTAATAGTTATAACTGTTTTAAATTTTATATTGTATAAGGCGTTGAGGTTTTAAAAATTAAAGGAGGATATATGATAAGAAGCAAGTCATTTAAGTTTATATGCTTAGTAGTATCATTTGTATGTATATCAGCAATACTAGCTACATTACCTATGGCTTTGAAGATGACCAATAATGAGATAACAGGTATTTTTGTTAGCAATATGAATAATAAAGAAGCTTATGGTATAAATAGCAATTTTTATATGAGTAGATCATTTGATAATTATTTAATAAGTTATTTAACAGAACTTTCAAGTAGTAGTGTAGTTGATTTAAAAGGTGATAATTACGACGGTGAAACGAAAGCTTATTACAAAGAAAAAAAGAAAACATCGGAACAAGCACTTAAACATATCAAAAATGCTGATTATTTTGTTATAAATAATGATACAAATCAAATTAATACAAATACAGAGTATAAAACAGCTAAAGAGTTTGAAAAAAATGTAGATGGAGAATGTTATGTAAAAATATCGTCTAAGAATGACAACATAAGCTATTATAAGAAGTTAAATAAACATGAATATTATACAAATCGAATAAATTCTGAATTTGGAAGTTATATGGATATTCCAAATTGTGATGTTTATGTATCTATTCACAAGGATTTTTATAATAACTCGGAATATTATGATATGATATCGTCTAAAAGAGAGCAATTTGAGGAAAATATATTTTTTATTGAAATAATAGGAATAGGTATTATAATATGTGCAATACTTGGAGGAATAAGTATATTTTTATATAAAATAAATAAAAGTATATTATTTGATAAAGATAGTTTTTGGTTAAAATTAAGCAAATTTATACCTTTAGAATTATACTTATTAGCATTATTTTCAACTACAATATTTTTCTTTACGGGATTTGAATTTAGTATATATGGTACTTTTATTAGTAGTTTCTTAAGTATAGGATTTTTATTTACTGTAATATATATATTTAATAAACAAATTAATAGTTATGAGAATAAAACAGATTTCTTTAAAAACACTTTTGTATATAAAATCTTTAGGTTTATAAAAATATCATTTAAAAATACATTAATGCTTACTAGAAGTATGCCACTATCAAGAAGGATAATAGGACTGGCAATAATATGTATAATATTTAATATATTTATGATGATACTTGCTATGGATGGATATAATATATTAATTGCAATAATAGCATCTGTTATGACAATTGGCACATTGACTTATTATGTATTAAAAAAATTATGGTATTTATCGTATATAATGAATGGTACTCAAAGAATAAAAAATGGAGATGTCCATTATAAACTAAAATTAATCGGTGAAGACAATTTTACAACTTTAGCGGATAATATAAATAATATAAGAGATGGTTTAGACAAGGCTATAGATAGTCAATTAAAAAGTGAAAGAATGAAGTCAGAACTTATAACTAATGTATCTCATGATTTGAAAACACCACTGACATCTATAATAAATTATGTTGAATTAATAAAAAAAGAAGATAATATTACCCCAGAGTATATAAATGACTATATAAATGTACTAGATTCAAAATCAAAGCGATTAAAAGTATTAATAGAAGATTTATTTGAAGCTAGTAAGGCTAGTAGTGGCAATATAGCGTTAAATATGGAAAAAATAGATTTAACTCAATTGATGAGACAGTCTATTGGAGAAATGGAAGAGAAGTTATCAGAAGCTAACTTAGATTTAAAAATAAATGTACCAGAAGAAAAGATTTATATAAGAGCAGATGGACGAAGATTATATAGGGTGATGGAAAATTTATTTAGTAATATATCAAAATACTCCTTACCAAATACAAGGGTATATATAGATATAACAAAAGATGAGAATAGTGTTAAATTGACTATGAAAAATATATCTTCTTATGAATTGAACTTTGATCCAGGAGAAATTATGGAAAGGTTTAAGAGAGCGGATGATTCTAGAAACACAGAAGGTAGTGGACTAGGTCTGTCTATTGCAAAAGACTTGGTTAAATTACAAGGTGGATCTTTTGATATAGATATAGATGGAGATTTATTTAAAGCGATAGTGCAATTTAATTTGTATAAATAAAACTTCGTGATAATTATAATACAAAAACAACCATAACTTAGTATTTTCAATAATCTAAATACTAAGTTATGGTTATTTAATTTATTGCAATTATTTCATATTATGTTGAAATTTCAAACTCTCCCACCTTATATCCCTCTCCATCTGCTGCCCATTTTATTGTTTTATGATATGTTCCAGTATTTACCCATTGATTCATTTTATATGTTGTAGGAGCTTCATCATCTACAAAAGTTAAGACATCTTCTTCCCCTGTAGATGTATTTGTAATTTTATTTCCATCTTGGTCTAAAGAATCTTCATATTTATATGTTACTACTATCTAAATATTTCTGAAAATTTACCAAATATACTTTCTATAAATTTAAAAATAACAGATTTACTATATTGTGTTGTTGAACCACCAAGTAAAATTTCATCGCTACTTTGTATATCTAGTAACGGCTGTATAGTTTTCACAAAATTCTCTTTACTATATGAAAATTTATCTTTTAATTTACTATCTTTATTCCCTTCAAATACTAATGGTATAAAATATTCATCCTTATCTGTTTCAGCATATAATACATCATAACCTAGTTGTGAAAATCTTATATGAGCAAAATATTTTATATCTTTTATATTCATTTTTCTCATTAATTTGCTTATCTTTTTATGGTCTTTTGATAAGTCAACATTATTACCATCAAGATTACTTCCAACCTCTACAATTTGCCATTGATTTTCTAGTTTATCTACTATGCAAGTAGATACAACTTTTTTATTGTTACTATTTATTATAGGAACATCCCAATAATATGGCGAATTATCTATAGCTTCTTCAATAGTAGTCCCTGCATTTAGTGCATCTTTAATATAATTACTAAATAATACTACTTTATAAGGCTCTCCAAATAATAAGTCTTGTTTATTTTTAACTCCTTTAAAATTACTATTAGTAAGGACATCATCATGTGAAAATAATACTTCTCTAGCATCAATCTTACTATTATATAAAGAGTTTAATATCTGTTCCTTTTCATCTGAATTATCAATAGATTCACTTAATATACTTGGTTCAATATATTCTTCTTTATCTATTACATTCTTTTCAAATGATTTATTATTTTGAGAATTATCAAATTCCATAAGCAAATCATTTGACTTTTTTCCTAAATTTGAATTGTTTTTATTAGAATCTGCATAAGCTGCGAAAGTTAGCATATTTGAGCATACTATACCAAGTGTAACTATACTTGCCAATTTTTTAAATTTCAATTTATATTCCTCCTTTTTGTTTAATGACTACTTGTAAAATAAAGATTGTTGCCAAGACCAAGATGAGTTGTTCTTTAAGTAATCGTATGAAGATGTCTTTGATTTACCATCCCATGGATCATTACGAGTTACTGTACCTGTAATATTATTATAACCTTTGATAACTACAGCATAATTTATTTGATGTTGAACTGCTTGATAACTAAGAGGAATTAGTTTTATAGAATCACTGACATTAGCATATTTTTTGACTCCATCTCTAATGTCATAAATAGTCCCACCCTTATTAAAACTAAATCCATGGATATACTTTGCAATATCCACTTTTATATCTTTAGTATCTTTTTTAAAATATGATTTTATCATAGATGCACTTGTTGCCCAGCAGATATTCTCATAAGGCTGTTGATTATACGCTGGAATAGACAGAGTCTTACTCTCTGCAAAACTTGGTGCAGTAGACCCCAGTATAACAATACATGAAAGAATTCCAGAATATATTATAGATTTTATTCTTTCAATAAATTTACCATTTATTACCTTTTACCTCGATATTTTTATAAATTATCACTAAAAATATAATAATATAATGTTTAATTGGCATTTATTATTGACTTTCTTATAAAATAAAAAAGCATAGACTTACATCCAAATCTATGAAATAAATACCATGTTATTAAAATTTAAATACCAAGAAAAACTTGTACTATGAATTTTATTGTAAGTAAAAAAGACCTATATCAATCTGATATAAGTCTTTTCTTATCTTTATTCTATTCCAAAGAATCTTTTAGCATTTTCTTTAGTTGCTTTACAAACTGTTTCATAAGAAACACCCTTTTCAACAGCTATTGTATCAGCTACAAACTGAACTAATGAAGGATCATTTCTCTTTCCTCTATGTGGAGTTGGTGCCATATATGGAGAATCAGTTTCTATAAATAATCTATCTAAAGGAATTTCTCTCGCAACTTCTTTAGTCTTTTTATTATTTTTAAAAGTAACTGTTCCAGATAAAGATATGAAACAACCCATCTTCACATATTCTCTAGCTAATTCAACACTTCCACTATAACAATGTAGGACACACCCTATTTCTGGACTTTTATACTTTTTGATTATCTCTAAAGTATCACCATGAGCATCTCTATCGTGAATTATTATAGGTAATTTTAGTTCATTAGCTAGTTCAATTTGTTTTATAAACCATTTTTGTTGTATATCTCTTGGATAATTGTCATAGTAATAATCTAATCCAATTTCTCCTATAGCAACGACTTTTTCATTTTCTGTTGCTAATTTTCTTAGAGTATCTATTGCAGTATCATCTAAATCTCCCACATCATGAGGATGAACTCCTACTGCTGCATATATAAAATCATATTTATTAGCAAGTTCTACACTTTCTATAGATGTTTTTATACATGCACCTGGGTTTACAACTAAATCTACACCTTTTTCTTGAAGAGAAGAGATTACCCCTTCTCTATCTTCATCAAATCTCTCATCATTTAAGTGAGCATGTGAGTCGAATAACATAAGTTTATCTCCTTATCTAACTTCACAACCATCATTTGCACCAGTTGCAACTGGTATTACTAAATCATCTCCGTCATTTCCTGCAGCTAGTATCATACCTTGAGATTCAACACCTCTTAATTTAACTGGTTTTAAGTTGCATACTACTATAACATCTTTACCAACCATTTCTTCTGGTTTGTACCATTTAGCTATTCCAGATACTATTTGTCTAGTTTCTGGTCCTAATTTAACTTGAGAAACTAAAAGTCTATCAGCTTTTGGATGTTTTTCACAAGATAATATTTTACCAACTCTTAATTCTACTTTATCTAATTCTTCTATTCCTATGAATTCTTTGTGCTCTAATGGAGCTACTTCTTCAACTGTTTCTGTTTTTTCTGCAAATAATTCTTCCAATTCTGCTACCTCTTTCTCGATGTCTAGTCTTGGGAATAATGCTTGTCCTTTGTGTACTTTTGTTCCTGGTTTTATTAAACCAAATTCATTAGTACTTTCCCAAGTTGTTATTTCTTCTTGTCCTGCTATTCCTATTTGGTCATATATTTTATTAGCAGTTGTATTCATTATAGGGTTTATTAGTGTAGCTATTATTCTTATAGATTCACATAAGTTGTATAATACTGCATCTAATTTACCTTTGTTAGCTTCATCTTTAGCTAAAGCCCATGGCATAGTTTCATCAATGTATTTATTAGTTCTTCTTACTAATTTCCATACACCTTCTAATGCTTCATGGAATTGCATTTTGTTCATTTGAGTTTCAAATATTTCTCTTGATAATTTAGCTTGTTCTTTTAAGCTTGCATCAAATTCAGTAGCTTCTTTCGGCTCTGGTATTATACCATCATTGTATTTTTCTACCATTGATACAGTTCTGCTTACTAAGTTTCCTAAATCATTAGCTAAATCTGTATTTATTCTTGTTACAAAGTTTCTATGAGTGTAACTTCCGTCTTGTCCGAAAGCAAATTCTCTAAGTAAGAAATATTTAAGTGTATCTATTCCGTATCTTTCGATCATTGGTTCAGGATAAACTATATTTCCTTTTGATTTACTCATTTTATCATTTCCAAATAATATCCATCCATGACCATAAACTTGCTCAGGTACTGGTAAGTCTAGTGCCATTAATATAGCTGGCCATATTATTGTATGGAATCTCATTATTTCTTTACCAACAACTTGTACATTTGCTGGCCAGTATTTTTTGAATTCAGAATCATCTTCTGATAAGTATCCTAAAGCTGTGATGTAGTTACATAAAGCATCTACCCAAACGTATATAACGTGTTTTTCATCAAAAGGTACTTTTATACCCCAGTCAAATGTAGTTCTAGTTACACATAAATCTTCTAAACCTTTGTCTAAGAAGTTTGCAACCATTTCATTTTTTCTTGATTCTGGGAAACAGAAGTTAGGATTTTGGAATAATTCTCTTAATCTATCTTCGTATTTAGATAATTTGAAGAAATAAGCTTCTTCTTTAGCTAAATAAGTTTCTCTACCACAGTCAGGACATTTATCTCCTTCTAATAATTGTGATTCAGTCCAGAAACTTTCACATGGAGTACAATATCTTCCTTCATATTCACCTTTGTATATATCACCTTGTTCATATAATTTAGTGAATATTTTTTGTATTATTTTAGTATGTCTATCTTCTGTAGTTCTTATGAAGTCATCATAAGATATGTCCATAGTTTTCCATAAATCTTTTATTCCTGCTATCATACCGTCTAAGTATTCTATTTCACTTACACCTTGTTCTATAGCTTTCTTTTGTATTTTTTCACCGTGCTCATCTGTACCAGTTAAGAATTTTACATCATAACCGCAGAATCTTTTAAATCTAGCTATAGCATCAGTTGCTACAGTTGTATAAGTGTGACCTATATGTAATCTTCCACTTGGATAGTATATAGGTGTAGTTACATAAAATGTTGGTTTGCTCATTTTATTACCTCCTCGTGTTTTATTATTATCAATTTATAAATAAAAAAATCGCCGCCTATGGAGTCCATAGGGGCGAGATATTATTCGCGTTACCACCCTAATTTATCTATTTAAAATTTTATACCTTAAATAAAATCAAAAATTTATGATTTAATAGATATACTTAATAGATATCTTAGCAGACTATAACATGTCTAAATGTTTTATCCTAAATTATTTCAGATAAAAAGCTCCAAGGCCATCTTCAGTAATTCTTTTGACACTAGCTTTCACCATACCTAGCTCTCTGTAGAAAAAATCCTTACTTACTCTTCTCTTCTTAGCTTATATTATATTAAATTTTAAATATGTATTATATATTATAATCAAAATAAATCTTTTAATACAATAATATTTTATTACTACGCTTTTAATTTTAGTAAATTTATATTTTATTGTCAATAACTATAATATTAAGTAGCAAATATATACTGATGCTAAAACACCTGCTATATGGCATAATAAAGAGCAAAATAATGTATATCCCGTATCTTTTATTTTTAAACTACCATAGTAAATTGCCATCGTATAAAAAATTGTCTCTGATGCACCCACAATAGTTGCTCCCATTTGTTCTGTTAGTGAATCAATTCCTACCCTTTGCACAAGTTCTGCATATACTCCAAGAGCGCCACTTCCTGACAGTGGCTTTACTATTATTAGTCCTATTAATTCTTTTGGTATATTAAATAATTTTGCCATTGGTGAAAATATGTACTCTAAAATTTCTATTCCTCTACCTGATTTAAAAATTCCTATTGCTAAAAAAATTCCTATTATATAGGGTAATATATGCCATGCTGTTTTCAATCCTTCAATTGCTCCATTTATAAAACTTTCATATATATCTATTTTTTGTTTTTTACCATAAATTATAATAAATAAAATTATTACAGGTATTACTATATTAGAAAAATAATCTAACATTATTTATACCTCCTTTGTAATAATTTACAACTCAAAATACCTATTATTGTAGATATGGTTGTGGCAAATAAAGTTGTTAAAATAATTGAGTTTGGATTAACACTTCCCGCATCTATTCTTATTTTTAACATGGTAAAAGGAATTAACTGTATGGATGAAATATTAATCACTAAAAACATAATCATATCAGGAGATGCCTTTTTTTTATTTTTATTTAATGTTTGCAATTCCTTCATTGCCTTTAAACCAAAGGCTGTTGCCCCATTTCCTGCACCTAACATATTTAATACCATATTCATTACCATATAAGACATTGCCTTATGATTTTGTGGTACTGAGGGAAATAATTTTTTCATTACTGGGTTCATTTTTTTTGCTATTTTATCAATTAATCCTGAATCCTTTGCTATATTCATAATTCCCATCCAAAGTGCCATAACACTTGCTAAAGTTATTGCAAATTCAATAGCCCTTGTCCCTTCATTTAATATAGCTTGGTTGGTTTCGGGTAAATTATTAAAACATATACTACCCACAATACCTATAACTATCATATAAAACCATAATTTATTAATATAAATCCCCTCCTTTAAACCATTTTATGATATATACTTAAATTAAATGATGTATTATTTTATAATCCTTTACATATACTTTTTGCTTGAAAGTTGGGGTATATTATGTTTTAGTATAAGTATAAGGTTTTTTAATTTATTTAAATATTTAAGGAGAAATACCATGAGAAATTTAACACTTCTTACTGATTTATATCAATTAACCATGTTAAATGGATACTTCGAAAAAAATATTCATGAAGATATAGTTGTATTTGATATGTTTTTCAGAAAAAATGCTTGTAATGGTGGGTATACAATCATCTGTGGAATAGAACAATTAGTAGAGTATATAAATAATCTTCATTTTTCAGATGAGGATTTAGAATATTTAAAAAGCCTAGGTTTATTTTCTGATAAATTCTTAGATTTTTTAAAAGATTTCAAGTTTACGGGGGATATATATGCTGTAGAAGAAGGAACTATAATGTTTCCAAAAGAACCAATCATAACAGTAAAAGCTCCTCTATATCAAGCTCAATTAATTGAAACTGCTCTGCTTACCATAGTGAACTTCCAATCATTAATAGCAACTAAGGCTTCTAGAGTTTGTTATGCAGCTAAAGGAGATCCTGTCTTTGAGTTTGGACTTAGACGTGCACAAGGACCAGATGCAGGTACTTATGGTGCAAGAGCTGCTGTTGTAGGAGGTTGCGCTGGTACTGCCAATGTATTAGCTGGGAAAATGTTTGACATACCTGTAGTTGGTACTCAAGCACATAGCTGGGTACAAAAATTTGACAATGAACTGGATTCATTCCGTGCTTATGCAGATGTATATCCAGATAATTGTTTATTATTAGTAGATACATATGATGTTCTAAAAAGTGGTGTTCCAAATGCTATTAAAGTATTTGATGAACTAAAAGCAAAAGGACATAAACCTAAAGGAATTAGAATAGATTCAGGAGATTTACAATATTTATCTAATGAGTCAAAAAAATTATTTGAAGAAGCAGGATATTATGATTTAACTTATACTGCTTCCAATGATTTAGATGAATATACTATAACTAGCTTAAAATCAAGTGGTGCTGCCATAAATTCTTGGGGTGTTGGTACAAAATTAATCACATCAGCTGAATCACCATCTCTAGGAGGAGTTTATAAATTAGCTGCTTCTTATGAAAAAGACAAATTAATACCTAAAATTAAGGTTTCTGAAGATGCAGAAAAAATAAATAATCCTGGATTTAAAAAAGTAATAAGAATATATAATGAAAATAACATGGCAGAAGGCGATTTAATCATGCTTCATGACGAAGAAATTGATACGACTAAACCATTAACTATTTTTGATCCTACATATACTTGGAAAAAAACAACTTTCCAAAACTATACTATAAAAGAACTTCAAAAACCATTATTTAAAAATGGTGAGTGTAAATATGTTCCTAAAAGTGTAATTGAAATAAAAAAATATGTTAATGAACAACTTAATACATTCTGGGATTCTTATAAGAGGTTTTCCAATCCAAAAAGATATAAGGTTGATTTATCAGAAAATCTTTGGACATTAAAATCTGATTTATTAGATTCTAAAAAACGCTTATAATATACTTAATTATAAAGGGGGCCTTTAAATGGATGTAACAGATTATAGAATAATTGAAATTTTACAAAAAGATGGTAGAATTTCTATGAAAGATTTAGGCAAAATAGTAGGATTAACATCTCCTGCTGTTTCTGAAAGAGTAAAGAGATTAGAAGAATCTGGAGTTATTGAAGGCTACAGGGCAATAGTTAATCCAGATGCTTTAGGACGAGTTATAAAAGCATTTATACATATATCTCTTCCAAGTGATAAATATGACTCTTTTTTAGAAACGGCTAAAGAAGATCCTCGAATAGTTGAATGTCATCATATTACTGGAGATGACTGTTCTCTTCTAAAAGTTATAGTAAAAGATATGTATGAATTGGAAAGTGTAATCGATGGAATAAAAACTATTGGTTCAACAAAAACATCTGTAATATTATCTACACCTATACAATCTAAATCTATTTTATAAAAAAATGTATCCTTTCTTTATTAGAAGGATACATTTTTCTTGTATTTATATAAATAAATAGTTAAAACATAATAAACATATGTCTTTAAAATTTCTTCATCTTCTTTTGGTTCTATTAACCTCTTTGTTGCAATAATATCTGCAAACCCTAATAACATAACTCCTATAATATCATCTTGTAATTCACCAAACATCTCTTTTAGTACATCTCGTGATGCATTGCTTTTTTTATAAAGATTTAAAAGGTACATATGATATCTAGTAAAGTTATAAAGTAATTTTTGGGATTTAGATGACAGCTTAAGATTTTCTCCAACCTTTATAGCAATATCTCCACTAAATTTTTCATGTCCTTTAAAATGTACTCTTCCATTTTCATCTATAGTTTTTGCATTGGCTTTTCCTATATCATGTAAAAATACACCTAATTTTAATAAATCTAATACTTGTAAATTTTCTTCAACTTCTGATTTTAAATATTTCCATATCTCTTTTTTTAAATGATTTGGAAAATTATCTTCTACTAAAAGTTTTTCAAACTCTTCTAAAGCATAAATAGTATGGCTAAAGCAATCTACCTTATGATATTTACACTGACCAACTTCTTTCATACTTTTTACTTCTGGTATTATTTTTTCTAAAATCCCACTTTCATTTAGTTCGCATATTTGCTCACAGGTATTATTACTTTTTATGGCATTAATAATCTGAAATCCTGTCTCCACAAAATCACCCCATCTTTTCATTTATAAATCTAATACTTGTTTATAAACAAAATCTTTTTTTAGTTTTCTTTCTTTACAAACTACTTTTATGGCATCTTTTTTGCTCATACCTTCTGATAAAAGAACTTCTACATATTCTCTCTCATTTAAATTACTATGGTCATTAGCTAAAGTTTTTTCACCTTTGAATCCGTCTACAATTAGTACAAACTCACCTTTAACTTCTTTTTCATTAAATATATTTATTACTGTTTCTATATCTTCTCTTATTACTTCTTGATATTTTTTAGTCAATTCTCTATTAACAGATATTTCTCTATTTCCAAGAATTTTTAACATATCTTTTAATGTATCTTTCAGTCTATGAGGAGATTCATAGAATATCATAGTTCTATCTTCTTCTTTTATTTCTTCTAATCTGCTTCTTCTTAATTTTTTATCTCTATCTAAAAATCCTTCAAAAGCAAATTTATGAGTATTAAGCCCTGAACCAACTAGCGCTATAACAAAAGCACTTGCTCCTGGTAATACATCAACTTCTATATTATTTTCTATTGCTAATTTAATTAAGTCTTCTCCTGGGTCAGAAATTCCTGGCATTCCAGCATCACTTATTAATGCTATATTTTCACCTTCAAGTAACTTGTTAATCAAGTATATTCCTTTTGTATCTTTATTGTGTTCAAAATAGCTTGTAAGTGGTTTTGATATTTCAAAATGATTTAATAATTTTACACTATGTCTAGTATCTTCTGCTGCTATTAAATCAACTTCGTTTAAAACTCTTAGAGTTCTATACGTTATATCTTCTAAATTTCCTATAGGCGTTGGACATATATATAATTTTCCACTCATTTTTATTCTCCTATATTTTCATTTGCATATATTGCTTCTATTTCCTTAGTATAATTACCATTTTCATCGTAAACATATAAAGGATCTAATACTTTAAGTTCTGGTCTACCATCTTTAGTAAATTCAACTAACATTAAGTTAGGAGCTTTTCCTACTTTAGGATGTATAAATTGAACTACTTTTGGCTCTAATCTATATTTTCTACCTAACTCGATTATATCTACTAATCTAGTTGGTCTGTGTATCATAAAGAATTTACCTCTAGGCATAACTAGTCTTGAAGCTGCTCTTATAACATCCTCTAAATCACATAAAACCTCATGTCTAGAAATAGCCTTTTTATCATTTGGATTTTGTATTCCATTCATATGCATATATGGTGGATTTGAAGTTGCTACATTAAATCCATGTACTGGTAATTGTTTATCTATAGTTTTTATATCACCTTTAACTATTTCTAATCTATCTTGTAAATCATTTAGTTTTACAGTTCTATTTGCCATTTCCCAGACTTCTTCTTGTATCTCTACTCCAACTATTTTTTCAGCTTCACTTTTTCCAGCTATAAGTACAGGTATAATTCCTGTTCCTGTTCCTAAATCTACAACTCTAGCTCTTTTCTTTACTTTAGCAAAATTAGCTAAAAGAACTGCATCTATACCAAAACAAAATCCATTTTTGTCTTGTATAACTTTTAGTCCTTTTAATTGTAAATCGTCAATTCTCTCAGTGTCCTTTAATTTTACCTCCATGTATTTTATTAATTTGCTATACAAATTTTAACATCCCTCAATTTCCTTTATGTTAAACTCGTTACCCTGTAAAAGATAAGTATGAGTGCTGTTACATTTAGGACAAGTTTTGCCATATGTGACAGTCTCATATTTGTTTCCACAGTCCTGACAATAGGTAATTGCAGGGATTTTTTCAACGTGTAATTTACAATTATGCATAATGTCTGATTTCTTTTCTACAGACCACTTCCAGCAGTTCTGAAGATATGATTCTATAACTGTTGAAACTTCTCCAATTTCCACAGTTACACTTTCTATTTCAGTAAGATTATTTTCCTTGGCTACTTCTTCTACGATTTTTATAGCCTGAAAAACAACACCTAATTCATGCATAATTTTCCCCTTTTATCTTATTAGTTGTTTAATAAATTTATAACTTAATAATTTTAATTAAAATTTCTAATAAATAGTCTTAACAAATATTTTTAACAATTATTTTTTTTTAGAAAATTTAATTTTAATTGCCTGTTTTGCACCGTTTGGCAAAATGTATTTAAGCTTGTCTTCACTCTTTCTCATAACACTTGCACCCGGCAAGTCTCTTTCTAAGTGAATTGCTTCAAACTCACATTTAGTTGTACA
>USRS01000058.1 GCA_900557165.1 uncultured Clostridium sp. | reverse complement strand
ATATCTAAACCATTAAAAAATGATATATGTACCAGAACCAGATATACCAGAAAAGATGAAGGACATTTAAAATATTTTGAAAAATTGTATAATGAAAATAATGGTGTGTATGCATATTGGGGGGAATGGCATACACATCCGGAAGATATACCGCATTATTCAATTATAGATTTAAAAAATTGGAAACGTATTGGTAAAGAAGATCCTAAAGGGGTACAATATCATATCATTGCCGGACGTAAAGCATTCAGCATATGGAGAATGCAAAAAGGAAAGCTTTGTCCGAAAAAAATATGTGAGGTAAAATGGAATGAAATCAGTTTAGTAAAAAGGATATTAATAGGTTTAATAATTGGTATTATATTAGCTTTAATAGCACCAAAATCAGCAAGTATAGTTGTAGTATTTGGAACATTATTTGTAGGGTCACTAAAAGGTGTTGCTCCAATATTAGTATTCTTTTTAGTTATGAGTGCTATATCTCAACACAAAAGTGGTAAAAAAACAAATATGAAATCTATAATAATATTATATTTATTAGGTACATTTTTAGCAGGGCTTGTGGCAGTTGTGGCAAGTTTTATGTTCCCAATAACACTAAAACTTGGGGCAAGTGCATCTGATGTAACACCTCCAGGAGGAGTTGCAGAAGTATTTATGAATTTACTTAATAATATAGTAAAAAATCCTGTAACATCTTTATCAGAAGCAAACTATATAGGAATATTAGCATGGGCTGTAGTTTTAGGAATTGCTCTTAAAAATGCAAAAGAAAGTACAAAAACTATGATAAGTAATGTATCAGATGCTCTATCTCAAGTAGTTAGATGGATAATAAATTTTGCACCACTGGGAATAATGGGATTAGTATTTGATAGTTTAGTAACTAATGGAATAAGTGCTTTTGGAGCATATTTACAATTAATACTTTTATTAGTGGGAGTAATGGCTTTTATAGCATTAATAGTAAATCCATTAATAACATTTATAGGAATAAGAAAAAATCCATATCCACTTGTATTTAAATGTTTAAAAGATAGTGGACTTACAGCATTTTTTACAAGAAGTTCAGCTGCCAATATACCGGTAAATATGGAACTTTGTGAAGAATTAGGACTGGATAAGGATACATATTCAGTATCTATACCACTAGGTGCAACAATTAATATGGGAGGAGCTGCAATTACCATATCAGTACTTACATTAGCAGCAGTTCATACTATGGGAATAGAAGTTGATTTAGGTATGGCTCTACTTCTTTCTTTATTATCAGCAGTAAGTGCTTGTGGAGCATCAGGAGTTGCTGGAGGAAGTTTACTTTTAATACCTCTTGCTTGTTCTTTATTTGGAATACCTAATGATGTGGCTATGCAAGTTGTAGGCGTTGGATTTGTAGTAGGCGTAATTCAGGACTCTTGTGAAACAGCTCTTAACTCTTCAACAGATGTTTTATTTACAGCAGTTGCAGAATTATCTAAAAAACGTAAAAATAAAGTAGTAAAATTAAAAGAATTAAGTTAAATATAATATTATAAATTTATAAAAGCCTAAGGTGTAATTTATCTTGGGCTTTTTGTTATAATAAAAACTTACGCATAAAAGAAATAAATATTGTTGCGAAAAATAATTAAGTATACTATTATTTAGTTAAGTAAGTACTTAATTAAAAAGAGGTATCCATGGAAACTATAGTAAAAATTTTCAAAGCATTAAGTGACGAAACTAGATTAAAAATACTCATGATAATATCTAGTAAAGTAATATGTCAAAGAGGTATATCTAATCATTTACAAATTTCAGATTCAGCTGTGTCTCAACATATTAAAATATTAAAAGATGCAAATATAATAACAGGATATAAAGAGGGATATTATGTATTTTATAAAATAAACGAAAATATTTTTAATGAATGTATAGAGTTTATGAAGTTGTTAAATGATAAAGATCATACTTTTATTGACATAAATAATATGAAGTTAAATAAACAGTGTTGTAAAGCTAGCTGTAAAGGTAAAATACGATGTTGTAAAAAAGGGGAGGAAATATAATGAGAATTTGTATACCAGTTCAAAAAAATGAAGGATCAGAAAGTAAACCATATAATCATTTTGGCTCTGCACCAAAATTCTTAGTAGTAAACTTAGAAGGTGAAGAAATAGAAGTTATAGATAATGGTGATTTAGATCATGAACATGGAAAATGTCAACCATTAAAAGCATTAGCTAATAAAGCTGTAGATGCAGTTATAGTAAGGGGAATAGGCGCAGGAGCTATATCTAAATTAAACTCTATGGGAACGAAAGTTTATCAAGGAATAGAAGGTAATGTAAAAGAAAATATAAAATTACTAAAAGAAAATAAATTAATGGAATTTACAGTTAATAATGGGTGTAACCATCATAATTGTGGACATCATTAAATGAAAAAATCTTGAAGCTATATACAGCTTCAAGATTTTTTTATAGATTTTTTTTGTATTCTTCAATTTTATTTATAAAAACATTTAAATAGTTTTGTAAGTCATCAATATCTAAATTTGAAATATCACAATTTAAAAATAAATGTTCAACTTCATTAGTTAAATTTGTAATATTATTATTTAATTTTAGAAACTCATCAAAATTTTCAAGTTTTTTAGCTTTTTTAAATTTTACAAGATCTTTTTTTATAAAAGATACTATTTCTATTTCGTTATCAAAAACACCCTTTGGAAGAGGATAAGGCTCTATTCTTTGTAAAAAATACTGATTTTTATGATTTATATTATAAGTGTAATTTATATCTAAATCACCAATTTTAAATTTTATAAAATATAAGTATCCTTTAACTTTTGTAATTTTAGTTGCCCCAATTTGTCTTAAAAGTATTTCTATAGAATCACCTTTAGTACTATATGTGTCAATAATTTTCATTATATCACCATCCTAATATCTTAATAATAAATAAACTGTTGAGATTGCAATAGTTAATATCATTACTGGAAAACCAAGGCGAAGATATTTTTTAAAAGAAATATCATAACCGTGCTTTTCACCGATATTTGCTAAAACCACATTGGCAGATGCTCCTATTAAAGTTCCATTACCACCAAGACATGCACCAAGGGAAGTTGCCCACCATAGAGGAGCCACATTCATACCTTGTGCTTCCATAGTTAAAATTAAAGGAATTAATGTGGCAACAAAAGGAATATTATCTAAGAAAGAGGAAATTACAGCAGAAATCCATAATATTATACACATAGTAGAAGTTGTATTACCTTTTGTAAATTCTAACAATAATGAAGCTAAATCTTTAATAACTCCTGATTCAGAAATACCTCCAACAACAATAAATAAACCTATAAAGAATATAATAGTACTCCATTCAACACTACTTATAATTTCACTTGGATCTTGACCACCAATAATAAGCATTATACAAGCACCAGAAAGGGCAACTATAGAAGATTCTATTTGTAATTTATTATGGAAGATGAATCCTAATAAAATTAAAAATAAAACACAAATGCTTTTATAAAGTAATGATTTATCTTTTATGGCTTTGTTTTCATCAAGAGAACTAATTGCTACTTCATTGGATACATTATTTATTTCTTTTCTATAAATTATTTTAAAACATACTAATAAAGATATTATTATAAATATTACTACAGGTCCTATATTTACTATGAAATCATTAAAATTTAAATTTGCGGCACTGCCAATCATTATATTTGGAGGGTCTCCTATTAATGTAGATGTACCACCAACATTGGAAGCGATTATTTCTGTCATTAAAAAAGGAACAGGGTTAATTTTTAAAATTTGACAAATTACTATCGTCATAGGCCCAACTAATAGTACTGTAGTAACATTATCAAGTAGAGCAGATAAAAGTGCTGTTATTAAAATAAAGCAAATCATGATTTTCCATGGATTACCTTTAGATTTTTTTGCGGTATAAATAGCTATATACTCAAATAATCCTGAGTTTTTAACTACAGATACGACTATCATCATACCTATTAAAACACCAATAGTATTAAAATCAATATAAGAAATACCTTTATCTAAAGTTAAGACATGAGTAAGAATCATTAATACTGCACCACTGATAGCTGCTACAGTTCTATCAATTTTTTCTGTAATAATTGATAAAATAACAGCTGAAAAAATAATAATTGAAATAATTTGTGTATTCATAAACTTACCTCCATATTAAATTGAAACATAGAAATACTAGATACAATAATATTAGCATATATTTCCAAAAAAGCATTAGGAATTTAAAACTTTTGAACTTAAATAATAAGAATAAAAATAATAAATAGTTTTTTATTTTAATAAATTTTCAATAAATAATTATTTATTTTAAAAATTTAGAAAATTCTTACGAAAATATTGTTATAATATGGAATTGTATATATAATTATTACTATGTTACAAAAATACAAATATATGGAGGAGTTATGGAATTATTAAATGGATTAGTTGAGTCTATAAATGAATATCTATGGGGATATATATTAATAGTAATGTTAATATCAATAGGTATTTATTTTACTTTTAAAACTAAATTTGTACAATTTAGATTATTTAGAGAAATGTTTAGATTACTGGGTGATGGAATTGATTCAGGCAAAAAACAGGAAGGTAAAATTTCTTCTTTTCAGGCATTTTGCATATCTACAGCATCGAGAGTTGGTACAGGAAATATTGCAGGCATTGCCATTGCCATAGTAACAGGAGGACCGGGAGCTATATTTTGGATGTGGTTAATAGCACTTATAGGTTCTGCATCTAGTTTTGTGGAAAGTACTTTAGCACAAATATATAAAATTAAAGATGGTAACTCTTTTAGAGGAGGACCTGCTTATTATATGGAACAAGGTCTTAATAAAAGATGGATGGGAGTTATATTTTCAGTTCTTATAACTTTATGCTTTGCTTTTGTATTTAATGCTGTACAAGCTAATACAGTATCTTTAGCATTTAAAAATGCTTTTGGAATTGAAAGAATTGTAATGGGAGTTATACTTTCAGTCTTGACAGCAGTAGTAATATTTGGTGGAGTACATAGAATTGCAAAAATATCAGAAATAATAGTTCCAATATTTGCGGTTTTATACATATTAGTATCTTTATTTATAGTTATAAAAAATATAACTTTAATACCTGGGGTAATATCAGATATATTTACAAGTGCTTTAAACTTTAGAGAAATGACAGTAGGTATATTTGCAGGAACAATACTTACAGGAATAAAAAGAGGATTATTTTCTAATGAGGCAGGTATGGGTTCTGCACCAAATGCAGCAGCAACAGCTAATGTTACTCATCCTGTAAAACAAGGTTTAATACAATCTCTTGGAGTATTTACAGATACAATAGTAATATGTTCTTGTACTGCATTTATGGTATTGCTTTATCAAGATTATTCAACTATAGGTCTTACGGGAATAGAATTAACACAAGCAGCTCTTAGCTACCATATAGGTTCTATTGGCCATATATTTATAGCTGTATGTATATTCTTATTCGCTTTTTCTTCAATAGTTGGAAATTACTACTATGGAGAATCAAATTTAGAATTTATGTTTGAAAGTAAAATAATTTTAAATATATTTAGAGCTATGGTCGTGGGAATGGTTATGTTTGGATCTTTGGCTAAAATACAAATAGTTTGGGATTTAGCAGACTTATTTATGGGTCTTATGGCTATAATAAATTTAATTGCCATAGTAATGCTTGGTAAATATGCATTTATAGCTCTTAAAGATTATGAAAAGCAAAAGAAATCTGGTATAAAAGATCCAGTATTTGATCCATCAAAAATAGCAGGATTAGAAAATATAACTTCTTGGAATGATGAAGAGGAAGTTAGTGAAATAATATAAATTTTCAGCTTTGATATGCAATTTAAATAATTGTATATTAAAGCTTTTTTCTTTTTAAAGGCTTAAATAAGGAAATTTATGATAATATTAATAGATAATATAAAAATAGTGCAATTTTATAAGTGTTAAGGAGAGTGTAAATGGAATTAAAACCTATAGATATATTATCTAAATATTATGGATATTCAAGTTTTAGAAAAGGTCAAGAAAATATTATAAACTCCATAATTGATAATAAAGATGTATTGGCTATAATGCCAACAGGTGGAGGTAAGTCTATTTGTTATCAAGTACCCGCACTTTGCTTAGATGGAATAACAATAGTAATTTCTCCCCTAATATCTTTAATGAAAGACCAAGTGGATAATTTAAGAGCTTCAGGAATAGAAGCTACATATATAAACTCATCTCTTTCTCAAAATGAATATTTAAAAATATTAAATGATATAAAAGAAGATAAATATAAATTATTATATGTGGCACCAGAAAGATTAGATAGTAGAGAGTTTATGGATTTAGTAAAAGATAAGAATATAAGTCAAGTTGCAGTAGATGAAGCCCATTGTATCTCAAGTTGGGGACATGATTTTAGGAAAAGTTATCAAATCATACCTTATTTTATTAAAAAATTAAATAAAAGGCCTATAGTAACAGCATTTACAGCTACGGCTAGTTTAGAGGTTAGAAATGATGTATTAAATATACTAGAATTAAATAAACCTGATGTATATATTACAGGTTTTGATAGAGAAAACTTATTTATTAATATCGTTAAATCATCAAGTAAAAATAGATATTTGTTGGATTATATAGAAAATCATCAAAATGAAAGTGGAATAATATATGCAGCAACACGAAAAGAAGTAGAAAATATATATGAAGGTTTATTAAAACGAAATTATAAAGTATCGAAATATCATGCAGGATTAAGTAATGAAGAAAGAGCATTTAACCAAGAAAAATTTGTAAAAGATGAAATAAAAATTATGGTTGCCACAAATGCTTTTGGTATGGGAATTGACAAATTTAATGTAAGATGGGTTATACATTATAATATGCCACAAAGTATAGAAAATTATTATCAAGAAATAGGTAGAGCAGGAAGAGATAATGAAAAGAGTGAATGTATACTATTATTTATGCCAGGAGATGTACATATACAAAAATATTTAATAGATGTTGGCATAGAAAATACAAATAGAAAGAAGATTCAATATAAAAAGTTACAGCAAATGGTTGACTTAGTTCATAGTAATAATTGTTATAGAAAAAGTATTTTAGAATATTTTGGAGAAGAACTGAAAGAAGATTGCCAAAACTGTAGCAATTGTTTAAGTGAAGGTGAAATAACTGACAAAACTATAGATGCTCAAAAAGTTATTTCATGCATATTTAGAATGAAAAGAAGCTTTGGAACTACTATGATAGTAGATGTACTTAGAGGTTCTAGAAATAAAAAAGTTTTGGAACAAAATTTCAATAATTTATCTACTTATGGAATAATGAAAGATTACTCCAATGAAGAATTAAAAACTTTTATAAATACTTTAATAGCTCATGGATATTTAGAAGTAGTAGAAAATATAGGAACTAGGGGAAGTTATCCTACAATTAGATTAAATGATAAATCGATGAAAGTTTTAAAAGGAGAATTAAAAGTTCAATTTAAAGAATCAAAAGTAAGTATAGTAAAATATATGGAAAATGAATTATATGAAAAGTTAGTTGAACTTAGAGCTAACATAGCAAGAGAAAATAATATAGCTCCATATATGGTATTTGGAGATGCTACTTTAAATAATATGACAAAAACTTATGCCACAACTAAAGAAGAAATGCTTAATATATCTGGTGTGGGGGAAATTAAGTATGAAAGATATGGTAAGTATTTTGAAGATATAATAGAAAAATATTTGATAGAAAAAAATATTGATAAAAATGAAGTAATTAAAATTGAAGAAAACTCTAGTCAAGATAGTGAATTTTTTGAAGTTACAACAGATAAAGATTTATTTGAAAAGTTAAAACAATATAGAATAAAAAAAGCAAAAGAAGAAAATGTACTTTCTTATATGATATTAAACTTAACAACACTTAAAGAAATAAGCGGTAGATATCCTTTAAATGAAGAACAACTAAAGGATATAAGTGGAGTAGGTCCTGTAAAGATTGAAAAGTATGGACAAGATATTATAAAATTAGTCAAAGAATATACACAAGAAAAAAATATAACTCCAAAATGGCAAGAAAAAAACAAATTAAAATTAATTATTGATGGAGATAACAGAAAAAATAGTGAGATAGTTTTAGATTTATTAAATCAAAATAAAAATATAGATGATATATGTGAAGAATTGGAAATATCTATTTCAACAAGTTTAGGATATGTTTATGATTATATAAAAAGTGGAAATAGTATTAACTTTAATTTGAATTTAAAAAAATATTATTCAGATGATGAAAGAGAAATCATATTAAATGCAATAAACAACTTTGGAGAAAATAATATAAGAAAAATAAAATATGTACTGCCAGATGAAATAAAATATGAAAGTATAAGAGCTGTTATATTGGAAAAATATTTATAATATGTAATAAATATGACTATATATGATAAAATACTTAAAAAGCTTACATTTTAAAAATAAAAAGAGGAATTATATTAAGCTATATAGAATTTTATAAAAAATAATTATACTTATTGTGGAGGATTAATATGGATAGATGGAAAAGACTAAATGTATTTGCAAGTTTAGGAGGATTGGCAGTTTGTATAATAAGTGCACTTTTTGTAAAATATAATCCCTTAATATTATGTATATCAGCTTTTTCTTTAGGTATAGCATGGAAAGGCTTTAAAAATATTTATAAAAATGTAGATCCTCCAAGTAGTGAAAAAGTAACTGATCCTTATACAAATAATATAACAAAAACAAAAAAGAAAAAGAAGAAGAAAAAAAGATAATTAATTTCAAAGCCATAGTGTAAAATACTATGGCTTTGCTTATTACATTTCTTTTATGGATAATATGGCGTTGTTTGGGAAATAATATGTATTTTCCATATCAAAATTACTTTTTAGATAATCTGTACCAGAATTTGAAATTGTAGGCGCTACAGTTATAGAATTTTCATTAACATCTATAATCTCACCCCTTATAGGTGTAGAGCTAAATAATGTACTTATTTCTACAGGTTTTTGTAAATAATTACTATAATCAGTAGTTGAGTTATTATTCAATTAGACCACTCCTTTTAGATATAAATCTATTTAGTAAGTAGTATTTTATTTTTAAAAAGAAGTTATACTAAAAGAAGAGAAAATAAAATTGGTATTAATTGTTAAAAAATGCATTTATATAGTATAATTAAATAAATCTATATTTAGTAAGAATATGTATAATAATAAATAAAAAATAGAAATAATAAATATAGTTTTAGAGGAGGATGTTATGGGAAAAATTAAAGAAATAAAAACTTTAGTGGAAACAAAATTTATAAGTCTTTATGATATAAAATATCTAAATAAAAATAATCAAGAAAAAAGTTGGACAGTGGCTTCAAGAAAATCTAAAGATATATTAGAAGGAATTTACTTAGAAAATAAAAAAGATAAAGTAGACGCAGTTATAATATGTGCTTATCATAAGCAACAAAATAAATTAGTAATAATAAAAGAATTTAGAGTTCCTATAAATAAATATATTTATGAATTACCTGCAGGACTTGTAGATAGTGATGATGATAATTTTGAAGAAACAGTAATAAGAGAATTAAAAGAAGAAACAGGATTAAATGTAATAGAAATAAAAAAAGATTTAAGCTCAACTCAAGTATATTTATCACCTGGCATGACAGATGAATCAGCAGCCTTTGTCTATTGTATATGTGATGGAGAAGTTAGTAAAGATTATCTAGAAGATGATGAAGATATAGAAGCAATTTTAATTTCTCAAGATGAAGCAAAAGATATACTAAAAAATAGTTCTACTCCTTTAGATATAAGGGTATATTTAGCATTACAGTCATTTGCTTTAATGGGTGAAAAAATGTTTTTATAACTTAATAAAATAAAATCATAATCCTTCCATAGATTTAATATATAAAAATATGGAGGGATTATTGTGTTTTATAATAAGAAAATAGCAATTGTATATAAAAGTAAATATGGCTGTACTATGAAATATGCTGGGTGGTTGGCTATAAAGCTAAATGCGGATTTATACGAAGTTTCAGATATAAAAAGATGGGATTTATTAAAATATAAAACAATAGTATTTGGTAGTCCCATATATAATTCTAATATATATATATTAGAATATTTATTAGATAAATATAAATCCATTAAAAATAAGAATATAGTTTTATTTTGTGTTAGTTTAAACTTACAAAGTCATAAACAGATTATAGATTATAATTTTATAGATAATGAAATGAAAGAAAAAATAAAGTTTTTTTTCTTAGATGGAAGTATAAATTACGATGAACTCAATAAAATTGATAAAATAAGATTGAAAAAATCAATGAATAAGAATTTATCTAAGGAATTAGTAAGTTTGCAAAAAAATATGATTATAGATAGAAGTGATAAACATACAATAAAACCAATTTTAGATTATGTAATAAAAAAAACATATTAAAAAAGTTTATATGTATTTTTTGTGTCATTATGGATAATAATATACATGATATTGAAATTTACAAATGGAGGTGAAATAATGAAAGCACACGTAGATCATGATACATGTATAGGATGTGGTGTATGCCCGTCAGTATGTCCAGAAGTATTTGAAATGAGAGATGATGGATTATCTCATGTTATAGTTGATACTGTTCCAGCTGGTGCAGAAGATGCAGCTAAAGATGCAGAAGAAAGTTGTCCAGTAGATGCAATTACAGTAGAATAATTGATTATTGAAGAGCTATTAATTTTTTAATAGTTCTTTTTTATATTAAAATAATTTATTGTTTTTAGATGGCGATTTAGGGTATAATTACTAACATATAATTACAGGGGGCAGATATGTTTTATACTTACATAATTAGATGCAAAGATAATACCCTATATACAGGATATACTACAGATATAGAAAGAAGAATGAAGGAACATAAAAGTGGTATAAATTCTAAATATACAAAAGCAAAAGGATTTGATAAATTAGAAGTTTTTTTTATAAGCAAAAGTAAAAGTGAAGCTATGAAATTAGAGTACTATATAAAAAAACAAACTAGAATTAAAAAAATTTGGATTATAAATAATCCTTATCTATTTATAGAAGAAATAAAAGATAAATTTAACATAAAAATAGGATTATTAGAAAATAGTTAGTTGACAAAATTTGAAAATAAAATATAATTGACTTGAAAGTAAAATAAAATTGCTAGGGGCGCCATTGGCTGAGAGGTTTTACCGACCCTTGTACCTGATCTGGGTAATACCAGCGTAGGAAAGCATATATATATTTTTATGAACAGAGTAAAAGGGGTTTATAAGAAAAAATGTATGCTATACCTAAGGGTATAGTTTTTTTATTGGAAAAATTAAGGAGGAAAGTTGTGAGAAATTATAAAATACCAACACTTACTATTGCAGGTTCAGACTCTTCAGGAGGAGCAGGAATTCAAGCAGATTTAAAAACATTTTCTGCAATAGGAACTTATGGCATGAGTGTAATTACTGCCATAACAGCACAAAACACAGAAGGTGTATTTGATGTGGAGGAATTAAGTTCAAAAATTATTAAGGAGCAAATTAAAGCAGTGTGTGAAGATATAATGCCTAATTCTATAAAAATAGGTATGGTGTCTTCTCCAGAAATAATTTTAGATATTGCTGAAAGTTTAAAAAAATATCCTTGTAAATACATAGTAGTAGACCCAGTAATGATTTCAAAGAGTGGATATTCGCTATTAAGGCCAGAGGCTAAAGAAAACTTAATAAAATATTTAATACCTATGGCTTATATAGTAACACCAAATATTCCTGAAGCTGAAGAAATTAGTAATATGAAAATTGAAACAGTGGAAGATATGAAAAAAGCAGGCAAAGAAATACTAAAATTAGGGCCTAAATATGTACTTATGAAAGGTGGTCATTTAGAAGGTGATGCCGTAGATATACTTATTGGCGAAGATACTTTTGAAATATATAAAAGTGAACGAATTGATAGAAAAAATACTCATGGAACAGGTTGCACTATATCGTCAGCCATAACTTCTCATTTAGCACTTGGTTATGACATTAAAGAAGCTGTTAAATTGAGTAAAGAATATATAACAGAAGCTATTAGACATAGTTTTGATATGGGCCATGGTGTGGGACCGGTACATCACTTCTATAAATTTGAATAAAAATAACATAATAAAGGGGAAAATAAACATGTTTGAGTTAATTAAAAAAGTAAAAGAAATAAACCCGCTTGTATTACATTATACCAATAATGTGACGATGACAGATTGTGCAAATACTACTTTAGCAATAGGGGCTAGTCCACTTATGAGTTTGTCCTATGAAGAAGTAGATGATATAGTAAAAGCATCTAGTGCAGTTGTTATAAATATAGGAACTATGAATAGTGAGATGTTAGACTTATTTGTTTTAGCTGGAAAAGCTGCTAATAAATATAATAAGCCAGTTATATTAGATCCTGTTGGAGTATTTGCAACAAAAGCTAGAACAGAACTTACAAATAAATTACTAAATGAAGTTAAATTTGATGTAATAAGAGGAAATATATCTGAAATTAAATTTTTAGGTGGATTAGATGTAAAAGGAAAAGGTGTGGATTCCTTTGACGATGGAAGTGATGCAACTTACATTGTGAGGGAAGTTGCAAAAAAATTAGAATGTGTTGTAGTAGCATCAGGAAAAACTGATTTAATAAGTCACAAAGAAAAAATATATAAAATTCATAATGGAAGTGCAAAATTAAAATTTATAACAGGAACAGGATGTATGAGTACTTCTTTAATAGGAAGTTTTCTAGCATGTACAGAAGATAAAATAAAAGCTGCCATTATGGGAACTTTAGTTATGTCTCTTAGCGGTGAATTAGCAGATAGAGAAAATCCACCTGTTGGAACTTTCAAAACAAAATTATTTGATAATATGTTTACAATAGATGAAGAAGTTTTAAACAAATATGCAAAAATAGAAAAAGTACAAGTGAATTGTTCTTTATAGAAGGAGAATCTTATGTTGATAAGTGATTATTTATTTAATGAAAGTAAAGATATATGGCAATCTTATTTAAAACATCCATTTTTAGTAAAAATGGGAGAAAATACTTTAGATAAAGAAAAATTTAGAAAATACTTAATTCAAGATTTTTTATATTTAAAAGAATACGCCAAAGTTTATGCCATGGGACTTATAAAAAGCGATAAAATGGAAAATATAAAATTTTTCAAAGAAAGTATTGTGGGTATATTAGAAGATGAGAGTGCTACACATATTGAATATTTAAAAGACTTTGGAGAAAAAATTGATGAACTGGATAAGTATTCTATAAATTTTGATAATGAAACTTATACTAGTTATATGAAAAGTATAGCTTTAACTGGAGATATTCAAGATTTAGTAATAGCAGTTCTTCCCTGTGCTTGGAGTTATTATTATATAGGAACTAAAATGAAAGAAAAATATAAAGAGAATTTAAAAGATAACTTTTATGGTAAATGGATAGAATCTTATTCTAGTGAAGATTATGCACTTTGTGCAAAGAAAAATATTGATTTTGCTAATAAAATTTGTGCAGGTGTGGATGAAAATAAAAAAGAAAAATTAAAAGAAATTTTTATAAAAGCCAGTATATATGAAATGAAATTTTGGGATATGGCTTATAAGGAGGAGATATAATGTTAAATACAATTATGTTAATAATATGTTTAGTGCCAATTGCGTTTTATATATTTAATTTAAGAAAGTTTAAATTAAATACAAAAACTATGATAGTAGTAGCTTTATTTGCTGCTTGTAATCTGGTTTTATCAAAAATTCAATTGATTCAATATCCTCAAGGTGGAGGAATTAATTTACTATCATCACTACCAATTTTAATGGTAGGACTTTTATATGGACCAATTACAGGTATGACTTGTGGTTTAGTTGCAGGATTAATATCGCTTATAGGAGGAGCATATATAATTCATCCAGCACAATTTTTACTTGATTATATCCTACCAACTATGTTACTTGGTGTAAGTGGCATTTTTGGTTCAGATAGCAAGAAAAATATATTTATAGGATGTTTAATAGCTGTACTTTTAAAACAAACTGCTCATATACTTTCTGGATGCATTTATTTTGGAGCATATGCATGGGAAGGTTGGGATCCACTACCTTATTCTATAGTTTATAATTTATCAGGAACAGGTGTGGAAGGTTTATTAAGTAGTATAGTTTTAACAGTTATGCCTTTAGCTAAAATTAAAAAGATGGCAAATATACCTTCAGTTACAAAGGTAAGTTAGGAGAAGATTATGGTTGATGAAAATAAACTAAAAAAAGCTCTTAAATTATACTTAGTTACAGATTCAGATATATTAAAAGGAAGAGATTTTTATAAAGTCATTGAAGATAGTATGAAAGCTGGAGTTACTATGGTACAACTTAGAGAAAAAGATGCTGATGGTAAAGAATTTTTAGAAAAAGCTATGAAGTTAAGAGAACTTACTAGAAAATACAATGTATCTTTTATAATTAATGATAGAGTTGATATTGCCATGCTTTGTGATGCTGATGGTATTCATGTGGGTCAAAGTGATATAGATGCTGTTTCTGTTAGAAAACTTATAGGAGAAGATAAAATCATAGGAGTTTCTGCTAGAAGTGTAGAAGAAGCTAAAAAGGCTAAAGAAGATGGTGCTAACTATTTGGGAATAGGTGCCATGTTTTCTACAAGCACTAAATTAGATGCTAAAGATGTTTCTTTTGATACTTTGAATAATATTATAAATGAAGTAGACTTACCTTTTGTATTAATTGGAGGAATTAACTTAGATAATGTTTGTCAGTTAAAACAATTTAATCCAGATGGATATGCATTAGTATCAGGAATTTTAGGAGCACAAGATATAAAATCAAGGGTAAAATCTTGGTATGAAAAAATTTAGTTAATAATTAAAATGACCTAGAAATAGGTCATTTTTTAATGCTATAATGATGTAAATACAAAATAAGGATGGTAAAAATGAAAAGTATAAATATTAAACTTACTAGAGACGAATATAATTTTAGATTTAAACAATATGAAGGTATGTTCTTTCATGCAAATATAAATGAAGATAGTGATGTAATTAGATATAAAATTACTAAAGATAAAGAAGGAAAAGAACTTAAAGAGTTTGGAAATACTCATATAAAAGATAATATGTTGTTTATTCCTCAAATAGATGCTTATTTAGATTTAAAGAAAATAAAATAATGTTATATTAAAAAAAGTCAGCTAGATTCAGCTGGCTTTTTTTAATGATTTTTAGTTAAAATCTGCAGTAATTTCTGAAATTATATTTTCTGCATTTTGAATTACGAATTGTGGTAAAACTTCATAATATTCACGATCTATAAATCTTTCAATTTCTTCTATTTGTTCAACCTCTCTTTCAGTTACAAATAAAACTATATTAGAAGAAAAGATTATTTCATCAGATAATTTATTTATAATACCATTGTTATTTTGGACTTCATAGTTTACAGTTAATCCAAGTTTTTTTCCTGCTTCTTTAAGCATTTCTCCACATAATTGATTATCGCATACAGCTGCTATTTTTAAAGTCATTATTTATTACCTCTTTCTTGCAAATTCAGTATATATAATTATAAAGAAAAATAAAAAAAATTCAAGACTTAATAAAATGTCCCCTATAGAATAGACAATTTAAAAAAAGTCTACTCTATAGGGGATTTTGATATATACTAAAATAAATATAATACATTAGGAGTTAGTTATATGAGTGAAAAATTATTTACAATTGAAGAAGTAAAGTTATTATCTAAAAATAAATACTATTGTCTAGAAGTTAAAAATTCAGCTGTTAATGATTATATTTCTGGTAAAGGATCTCTATATGACATATGTAGTAAATACAATATTTCTTCACATAGTGTACTCCAAGGTTGGATTTTAAAGTATAATAATAGTCATAATAAATGGAAATCTCATAATACTAAGGAGAATAAGATTATGACTAAAGGTAGAAAAACAACATATAATGAAAGAGTTGAAATTGTAGCATTTTGTATAGAAAATAATGATAATTACCAATTAACTTCAAATAAATATAAAGTTTCATATCAACAAGTTTACACTTGGGTTAGAAAATATAAAGAAAACGGATACGAGTCACTTAGAGATAATAGGGGAAAAAGAAAAAATATAGATCAAATGAGTGAGACTGAAAAATTAAATGCTCAGATAAGATTACTAGAGGCCAAAAATAAACAATTAGAAATGGAAAATAACTTCTTAAAAAAATTGGAGGAAGTAGAAAGGAGGCGATAAAAAATGGCTAACCGATGTAACTGAGTTTAAATTAACTAATGGTACAAAGGCCTATTTGAGTGCAATAAT
>USRS01000057.1 GCA_900557165.1 uncultured Clostridium sp. | reverse complement strand
ATAGTATCAGATTTAACAAAGACAAAAGACGATATAGAAATAAGAACACTTAATAAAGAATTTGAAAATAAGAAAAAAAGAGTAGAACAAATAGATAAACAATTAAAAAAGTTTAAAGGAGAAACAAGAGAGATGAAAAAAGATAAAGTTTTAGAATTTAGAGCGATGACGACTCAAGAGGGAGCAAACTTCTTACAAAATGATGTAGCAAAAGAAGTGGTTAAAAAAATATTTGAAGGTGAAAAAGTTCTAGAAGGAATGAAATTATATAACTCTATAAATCATCAATTAGATGTTGTAGTTGAAAATGGTATAGGAGCAGATGCAGTTGTAGTTGGTGAAGGTGTCGAAGGTGGTATAGATGATACTATAGACACTAAGAAAGTATCTTTTGAAAGTGAAAGATTAACTACTACTATAAATGTAACGAATAAAATGTTACAAGATACTTCGTTTGATTTAGATAGCTATATAACTGAAATATTAACCAGAAGATTAAGAAGAAAACTTGTGGATTTAGTTATAAATGGTACACAAGATAAAAAGTTTGTAGGTTTATTAAATAAGACTGGTGTAGAGATTAGTGTATTAGATTATGATGCCTTAATAGATTTAATATATACAATGCCTTCTGATTTAGTTGAGAACAATGTAGTTATATGTAATAGACAAGACTTTAAAAAGATATTAAAAATAAAATCTACAGATGGAACACCAATAGTCTTAGCATCTATAGAAGGACAAGGAGCAAAATATACTATATTAGGACATGAAATAATAGTAAATGAAAAAGTTGAAGAAGGAACTGTTATATTTGCTAACTTATCACAAGCAATAGGAATGTTAGTCAAAGATGGAATAACTGTTACAAAGGTTTCTAATACAGATGCAAACTTAGTTAGAAAGGGACTTACACAATTTACAGTTGATATGTATTGCAATATAAAGACATTAAATGAAGATGCTATAGAAGTATTAAAAGTAGCAAAATCAAGAAGTAAAAAAATAGCATAAAATAAATACAAGGGTATGAGGATATAATTTTGTATTCTTGTACCCTTATTTTTTTAGAAAAGGAGAAAAAAACAATGAGCTTATTTGAACAATTAATAGTAAAGTCAAATACAAGAGAAAAAAAACAACAAACAGTAGGCAACATAAGTCAAAATGCAATCAATGTTAGAATAGATAGAAATAACATCAAAAATGTACCAAGTGCAAAATATCTTATAGATACTTGCATGGGGTTAGTGTCTACAATGACATTGAAAGTTCAACAATTAGATGAAAATGGTATACAGACAATATCACATAATATAGATTATTTATTAAATAAAGAAAATCATTTTTTAAGTACATCATGTGAATTAAAAAGAAATCTAGTATTCGATTACCTTGTTGAAGGAAATGCATACGCATTGGTTAATAGGAATGGTAATACTTTAGAGTCAATAGAGTACATTAAACCAAGTTGTATTACTCTTGAAAAAGTATATGATATAAATAATAAAGTAATAGATGTAAAAGTAATTATTCAAGATAATAAAAGAAAACTAAATCCAGAGTTTACCGATATTATAATTATAGGTAATCAATTAGATGATTATTTTAAAGGTCGTGGATTGATTCATGAATGTAATGAATTGTTAGAACAAGCGATTCATATGGATAGAGCAAATATAAGTTCATTAGTAAGTAACATAAATTTAAATGGGATTCTGGCATTTGGGTCAAATGGAATGAAAAGGGAAGTATTTGAGAATCTAAAGAAAGATTTTCTTAATAGACATCAAGGATATAAATCAAGTAATGTTTTATTGTTAAATGGAATGGACACAGTTAAATTTATACCTACAAATGCAATTAACCAGAGAGATTCTCAATTAATAGAACAAAAGAAGTTGCTTAACGACTTATTGTTACAGTCATTTGGTATTAATAATATAGGGGATATGGATAATCTTTATAAAAATGTTTTATTAGGTATTATAGAAAATTTTGAACAAGCATTATCTAAAGTATTACTATTAGAATCAGAGAAACAAAAAGGATATTATATTACATTTGATACAACAGAAGTCCTAAGAGGGAATTTCAAAGAGCATTCAGAAATAGTATTAAAACTATTTGAAAAAGGATTAATAACTAATAATGAATCAAGAGAATTATTAGGATTTAATAGAGCAGAAGGAAAGTCATACAATTTACAATCATTAGGTCATGTATACAAGTATGAAGATGATAGTGTTTATATACCTAACACTGATATTACACACTTGGTATAATATTATATAAATAATGTAAAAAAAATAACGGGTCGTGCGTAGCACAATCCGTTATTTTTTTATTATAATAAATTCGATATTTTATTATATAAAATACTAAGGATATTTAATTTATTCTTAGTATTTAACTTTTGCTATTTTGAAATCTATTCCTCTAATATAGTTAAATCATTAACTTCTTCAACTCCAGCCATTTCTCCTAACATTTGAGTATATATCCTTAATTTTTTTTGGAGTTCTTTCAATTCATCCCTAAAAGCTGTCTTATCTTCTTCATTAAATCCATTTAAAGATTTTTTATGCCACTTAGCAGTAAATGGTCTTATTACTTGATTTAGCATTACAATTGCAATTTTACTGAATTCCATACAGTTTCGTTTATTTTTCTTTATTATTCTTCTTGTTAAACCAAATATTTTGTGAATACTATCTAAAGCTGATTTTTCATCTCCACTATCATCTGGTAATTCTTGTGTAGTTATCCTTGTTAACAGTTCAATATACAATTCCCAAGCTGCATCTCTATCTGCATCTTTTGGTGTCCATTCCATTTCTAAGAATTTAGCATTAATTTTTAAACTGGACATGTTCCATTTATTTAGCCAACTTTTCCAATCCATAAGTACACTCTCCTATATAAATTTATTATCCATTAATTTTTAAATAGTCATATAAAACATGATATTTACTCGATTTAGTAATATGCTCTTTTACTCCTGAATCAAACCATTGTTGTTCTAACAATGGGATATAATGACTAGCCGTTATATTTTTAATATATGAATTTATATCATCTATACTATCTATAATTTCTTCTATTTGTAAGTAATCTGGAATGTAATCAACATCCTTCCTAACTAATGTAGAAATCTTTTTTTGCGACTTTCTACCATAACCTATTTCGTACGGCACCCACCATGATTCTACAGTTTTGTTCGAAACAAAACATAGTATATAATCACTTTTAGATATTCCCTCATGTATACATTTTGTGATTTTTTCTGAATCTTCATTTTCAACTGCTCTTTGAAGTTTAAAATCATTTTTATCTAAATATATATCTATACCAGCATCCATCAAATATTCTCCAATTGATTCTACAAAATCTTTATCTTCGCTTTTATGAGATAAAAAAACTACTGGTTTTATATTAGTTGAAGATAGATTATTGTCCATTTGAAAACTTTCTGCAATATTGATTCCTCTTGACATAAAAATACCACCTTCTATTAATAAATATAATAATTTCTTTTTCTTAGAGGGGAAGACAGATTAGGAATATTATATCTTTTAGAATAAGCTACCTCTATAGCTTTCTCAAGTTCAAATTTAGTTTTAGGCATATCTATTATTAAACCCATATTTAAATTCTCCTCTAATCTCTTAGGGACAAAATGTCTTTTATATGGTAATCTAATTCCAAGCAAGCCATTTCTTGCATTTCCTCTAGTATGTAGTAAACTGTAATAAATCTCCCAATCTACCCACCATCTGCCACCAGTTTCTTGACCTATTAATATAATAGTAACAGATGAATCCCTTATTTTAGGTCGTATGTAATTATTTTTAATTGTTTCATCACTCAAAAATCCGATATCCATATTTTCTAATGACTTGTCATGGAAGACCATTTCTGGACCACCGAACTTTGTTCTGAAATCATTAACTTCATTTTGGTCTAATCTATGAGCATAACTTACAAATACATTCCTAATTTTACTCATCCCCCTTTTAATTTTCACTTTAATATAATTATATCAGAATTTTTAGAATATAATGATAAAATATAATATTACTCAATACAATAAGATAAAATCATACTTTTAATAAAATAAGTCTATATTTAAAATAAAAAGGAGATTTAATAGGAATAACGAATATATCTTCTAATAAGGATATATTTGTTGAAGGAGAAAACTTATGATAACTGTAAGAAAGTTAAAGTTAACTATTGTTGGAGATGAACAAACAAGAAAAGAGCAATATAAAATTATTCGTGATGAACAGTATCAACAATACAAAGCTTTAAATTTATGTATGACATTACTAAATACTCATAATATATTAAATAGTTATAATACTGGTTCTGAAAATAAATTAAATTCTCAAATAGAGAAGTTAGACAATAAAATAGAAAAAAATAAAATAGAGTTAAAAAAGGGAAATTTGAAAGAATCAAAGATAGAAAAATTAAATAAATCTATATTAGAATTAACTAAAGAGAAAGAAAAATTGCAACAAGAGTATTTAAGTGCATCAAAGTATAGAAGTGATATAGATGAAAAATTAAAAGATATGTATATAAAAGATATGTACACTGTAGTTCAAAGTCAAGTAAACTTTAAATCTAAAGATATGATGAGCTTAGTCACTCAAAGAGCAAAAAAAGATTTCAGTAATGCATTAAAAAATGGTATGGCTAGGGGAGAAAGAAGTCTTATAAATTATAAGCGAGATTTTCCTTTAATGACTAGAGGAGAAAGATGGCTAAAATTTAAATATAACGAAGAGAGTGATGATATATATATTGACTGGCTACATGATATAAAATTTAAGGTAATACTAGGCTACAAGAAGAATGAAAATTCAATAGAATTAAGGCATACTTTGCATAAGGTTATAAATAAAGAATATAAAATATGTGATAGTTCAATGCAATTTGATAGAAATAATAATCTAATATTAAATCTAACTCTAGATATACCTAATAAGGAAAGTAAGGGATATGTAGAAGGGCGAACTTTAGGAGTGGATTTAGGAATAAAATATCCAGCTTATGTTTGCTTATCAGATGATACATATAAGAGAAAATCTATAGGATGTGCAGAAGATTTTATTAGAGTAAGAGAGCAAATAAGAGGGAGAAGATATAGATTACAAAAGCAATTAAGCATGGTTAAAGGTGGTAAAGGAAGAGATAAAAAACTAAGAGCCTTAGATAGAGTTAGAGAGGCAGAAAGAAATTTTGTAAAAACATATAATCATATGATTAGTAAAAATATAATTAAATTTGCTAAAGAACATAACTGTGAATATATACACTTAGAAAAACTTACTAAAGATGGATTTCCAGATATTATATTATCTAAATGGTCTTATTATGAATTACAAAATATGATTGAATATAAGTCAGATAGAGAAGGTATAAAAGTAAGATATATAGACCCTGCATATACATCTCAAACTTGTAGTAAATGTGGTCATATAGATAAAGAAAATAGAATTAATCAAGAGAAGTTCAAATGTGTAAAATGTGGTTTTGAATTAAATGCTGACCATAATGCATCAATAAATATATCAAGAAGTAATAAATATTTAAAATAAAATATTAATATCACATATAGTCGATTCAGCGACTAAAGGTTGAGGATATAGGATAAATAGCTAGGATAACCTAAAGCTATCTATAATCACTCAATAAGGGTTAACTCTAGATGTTGTGTTACCGTCTAGACATACATATAGTTTATTTATATAAATTGCAGTGAGGCACATTTACATATTAATATGGTTAAGGAGTGAATATTACTGGTTTTGAAGTGTATTAATAAATTATGTGAGATACACTATTAGAAGTTCACTGCAAAATGGAAGTAATTAATGAGTTTAAAGTATTGAAATTGCTACTATATAACTTGGGGTTTAATATAAACTATGTAGTATGTGAATGTTCTTCAATTAGTTTTAACTGTTGCGTAACTAAACCGTTTAATATAAACTATGTAGTATGTGAATTACAAAGGCATATCAACTGAATTAAGAGCAATATTAAGTTTAATATAAACTATGTAGTATGTGAATCATTATTATTTAAAAGGTATTATTGGTTAAGATTCAAGTTTAATATAAACTATGTAGTATGTGAATGGTAAGGGGGAGTAATTATAAAACATAAATATACACCAGTTTTATATGAATTTATTTTGTATCACAGGTATAATACTAATTTTAATTAAATATGATAATATAGAATTTTAAGCTAGAGTTGAATACTCTAGTTTTTTATTAGAATAAAATATATTTTTTATTACGATTTACAACAATTATGAAAAATGATAATATAGAATTATACATAATATTTTATGTTTAATTGATGAATTTATAGATTACGATATACATTTGTAATTTTGTTATATAAATAGTACGAAATGAGATTAGAAAAAATGCAAACGAAGAACAACTTATGGATGATGCACTAGAAGCAGGTGCAGATGATATAATAACAGAAGAAGATGGATTTGAAGTTGTAACAACTCCAGAAGATTTCAATGCTGTTAAAGATGCACTTTTAGAAAAAGGATATGAGTTCGTATCTGCTGATGTTAAACTAGTGCCTCAAACTACAACTGTATTATCTGAAGAAGGTCAAGTAAAAGCTATGGAAAAATTAATAGATGCACTTGAAGATGATGATGATGTACAAAATGTATTCCATAACTGGGAAATAGCAGAGTAGTCATTTAAAATATTGATTATAAAATACTCATTATAATAAGAAATTTTTATTTCTATTATAATGAGTATTTTTTTGAATTAAAATAAAATATATATTAAATATAGCGAAATAATAAGATTATAATTTAATTGAAAGGAGGGATTGTATGAAAAGAATAAAAGATGCAATATGTTGTGTTTGTGGAGGGAAAATAATGAGTGAAGAAGATTTAACTGTATGTGAAAACTGTAATAGCTTATATCATAAAATATGTTGGCAAGAAGTAAAAGAAGAATGCATATATTGTAATAAAATAAAAAATGAGGATATTAATCATGGATAACACACCGAAATATATTTACAATAATGATTTAGACAAAAAATATGTAAATGTGAAGATTGTAAAAAATACAGAATATTATATTTTCATACAACTATTGAAGAAAATAAAAAAGGCTCTACTAAAGAAATAAATAGCTATATTATAGCTGTTTGTTCAAAATGCAAAAGTACATACAGATTTAATTTAAAACATATATCAAATGAAAATGAAGAAAAATATGAAGTTAAAGAAGGTTACGTAGAAGTATCAGAATATGTGTATATGGAAAAGTAGAAATATATTGTATATGTAGATAAATAAGCCTAACAATAAAAATAAAGGCAAGAGCCTTTATTTTTCTGAATAAATAATAGGAGATAAATTATATGGTTACAGTTACAAAGTACTTAACAAAGCAAGATTTAAGAAGAAAAATATGTGATTGTGAAAATGAAGAAAAGTTAAAAGTTTTATTTAAAGAAGTTACTGATTCTGAACTGAGGATAAAACCAGAAGAGGGAATGGTTGGAGCTTATATTTTGAGAAATGAAAAAATAATAGCTTCTTGTGAACATTGCAAAAAAGTTTATTTTATTTCTACTACTTTTGAAGGTGGAATGAGAGAACACTTTATAAGTATTGATTCTTTAGAATTGTTTGATGGAAGTATGATGGATTTGAGACAAATCATTAATAGTATTTTTGATGAATATGAAAATGAAATAATTAGTGTAACAACAGATGATCATACGATTAAAGTTTTAGAAAAGTTAGAAGATGAAGAAAAAATTATTACTAGATATGCATATTTAAATAGGGAAGATGAAGATTTATATAGAGATTTATTTGAAGATTAAAATATAGAAATTAAAAAAGATTGGAATCGAAATTCCAATCTTTTTCTATGTAAGAATTTTTATTATTTACATCTAAAACTTCCACAATAAGTTTCTGATAATAAGTTTGCATTGTCTGCATGAGAAGTAATGACTATGTCTCTTAAAGCACATATACTACCAGCATTATTTGTACAAGTCTTTACATTACAATTAATAAAATTGCAAGGTGTATTATCTAAAGTACTACTAGTAAAACTATTATAACCAGATTCGCTAACAAAGGAACTACAACAAGTATTATTGCTAGTTCTTGCTTTTTTTCCATTTACAGATATTTTATTTGCATAACAAGTGCCATTGGTATTGTGAGCACAATTATTTACACTACAACCAACTGATGCCATAATAATAAACCTCCTTTTTAATTAATCAATAATTATTATGGACAAAAGTTACCAAAAATATTATTTTAAATAATTAAATTAAAATAAATTTCTTTGTATATTTTGAGATTTTAAAAATAAAAGCCAAAACTCAAATAAAAGAAATGGCCTTAATATCAATCATTATTAAATTTTAAGATACTAATTTATTATACAAAGCACTTCCCATCAAAATTTTTGCTATTAATGCAGCTGATAAAGGATAAGATTTAACTGGTGGCCAAATATCGATTAATTTTTTTTCAAAATCGCTTAAAGATGTATTTTCATTATTTTGTACTTTTATGATATATGAATTAGTAAAATCTCTAATTTTCAAAAAATATTCTAAAGTAAGTTCATAAAAAAGTTGAGTACTATGTTGGGGAGGTTTTAAAAAGATTATATTTTGTTTAAACTCTATAAAGTCTAATCTATCAAGTAGATTTTTATTGATTTCGTCCAATAAAATCACCTCCATGTATTTAAAATAAAATATTACTTTATAATATGTATAAAACTATAAAAATGAGACAAAAATACTTTAATAAAAGTTACTATTTTTTTCTAAATATTATGGATAAATTATGAAAATAACATAGATAAGGAGGTCATTTTATGTTCGAAAAGAAAAAGGAATTTTCTTGGAAGATACCAACTTTAGTTTTATTAGGAGTTATTGTTTTATCATGTGGTATAGGTATTGGCGTTCAAATAAGAGAAACACAACAAGCTAGACAAGCTCTTCAAGCAAGTAAAGAATCTAAAGAAGTATTTAACTTAAATGAGGACTGTGAAATTTGGGTACAAGGACAAGTAACAAGTAAAGGAACTTATGAAAGTCCAAAAATGATAGGAACTATACCAAAGGATTTATTAAATAAAAGTAAGGATGAGATAGTTGCATATTTTAAAGAAAAATATCCAAATAAAGAAATAGCAAGTATGAATCAATATGAAATTATATTAGGTAATGCACAAAAAAAAGAACCATCAAAAGCTAATAAATATTCCATAGAAGAAAAAGATGGATTTATATATGTATATAAATATGATAAAGAAGGTACAAAATCACAAGTAGAAAAGACTGATATATCTGTAGATTCCCTTCCGAAATCAGTTCAAGAAGAATTAACATCAGGAATATTAGTTGATAATGAAGACGATGCTTACTCTAAGTTGGAAAACTTCGGAAGTTAATTATTAATATTTTACATAAACATATTTAAAATATCTCCATATTAAAATTTATATGGGGATATTTTTGATTTTAATAAATATTTTTAGTGTTATTGCACATTACTCTAAATTTACAATACTATGGTATAATATTAAAGAACATAAGTTTTAGATAATACTTAGTGTGGGAGGATTAAATTATATGATAATATTAGGCATAGATCCAGGAATAGCAATTGTTGGCTATGGCATAATTGAGTATAAAAATAATAAATTTAAAGTTATTGATTATGGTGCAATAACTACTCCGTCAACTATGAATGATATAAAACGATTGGAAAAAATATATAAAGGTATATATATTTTAATAAAAAATTACAATATAGATGAAGTTGCAGTAGAAGAATTATTCTTCAATAAAAATGTTAAAACGGCTATTACAGTGGCACAAGCAAGAGGTGTTATCTTGCTTGGATGTGCTCATAATAATAAACCAACTTATGAATACACACCTCTTCAAGTTAAGCAAGGTGTTGTTGGTTATGGAAGAGCAAAAAAAATTCAGGTTCAACAAATGGTTACATCCATATTAAATTTAAGTGAGATACCAAAGCCTGATGATATTGCTGATGCTCTAGCTGTTGCAATTTGTCATGCCAATGCAAATAAATTAGAAAAAACATTGAAAAACATAGGTATAAAGTAAGGAGAATATTATGTACAGCTACATAAAAGGAATTATAGAAGAAATTAACTTAGACCATATAGTAATTGATAATAATGGAATTGGATATAAAATTAATGCATCAGCTAATACTATAATGAAGGTTAAAATAGGTCATGAATGTAAAATATATACAAAACTTATAGTAAAAGAAGATGATATGAGTCTATGTGGATTTTATGATAAAGAAGAGTTAAAAATGTTTGAATTATTAACTTCTATATCAAAAATTGGACCTAAAGTTGGTCTTGGAATATTGTCATTTGCATCGCCAAGACAAATAGGAGCCTACATATTAAGTGAAGATATAGTTAAATTATCAAAGGCACCAGGTGTAGGAAAGAAAACTGCTGAAAGAATAGTTTTAGAACTTAAAGATAAAGTAGATAAAAATAATGTTGAATTTGAAGCAACGCTATTAACTAGTCAACCAGTAGTAGTTTCACAAGACGAAGCATTAGATGCATTAGTAGCTTTAGGATATTCATTACAAGAATCAAAAGAAGCTGTTCAAAAATGTAAAAAAGACGGATTAAATACAGAGGATATAATAAAAAAATCTTTAAGTTATTTAATGAGTAAATCCTTGAGATAATAAAAAGGGGGAAAGTTAATTGTACGGATTTGAAGATGAAGATAGAATTATCACATCAAGTAAGCAACATGATGATGTGGATATAGAAAACAATTTAAGACCTAAATTTTTAGATGATTATTTAGGACAAGAAAAAGCAAAAGAGCAGTTATCTATATTTATAGAAGCTGCAAAAAGTAGAAATGAACCACTAGACCATGTTCTTTTATATGGACCACCTGGTCTTGGAAAAACTACATTAGCAGGTATAATTGCCAGCGAAATGGGTGTAAATTTAAGAATTACATCGGGACCAGCCATAGAAAGAGCTGGAGATTTAGCAGCCATATTAACTAATTTAAATGAAAATGATGTTTTATTTATAGATGAAATTCACAGAATAAATAGAAGTGTAGAAGAAGTTTTATATCCTGCTATGGAAGATTATTGTATAGATATTGTTATAGGAAAAGGTCCATCAGCAAGAAGTATAAGGCTTGATTTACCTAAATTTACTTTGATTGGAGCTACAACTAGGGCAGGTATGCTTACAAATCCACTTAGAGATAGATTTGGAGTTATTTGCAAACTGGATTATTATACAGTGGAAGAATTAACAAATATAGTAATAAGATCAGCTAACATACTAGGGGCAGAAATAGAACATAGAGGAGCTATGGAAATTGCAAAACGTTCTAGAGGAACACCAAGAATAGCCAATAGACTTTTAAAAAGAGTGAGAGATTATGCTCAAGTAAGGGCTGATGGAAATATAACTTCACAAGTAGCAGATAAGGCACTACAAATGATAGGTGTGGATAGTTTAGGTCTAGATTATGTTGATGAAAAACTACTCCTTACTATAATAAATAAATTTAAGGGTGGACCAGTAGGCTTAGATACTCTGGCAGCTTCCATTGGAGAAGATAGAAATACTATAGAAGATGTTTATGAACCATATTTACTTCAACTTGGATTTATAAATAGAAGTCCAAGAGGAAGAATTGCTATGCCAAATGCATATAAACATTTAAATATAAATTATCCTCAAAAGTAAATAATATTAATAGAGAAGTTGATTAAATTTCTTATAGTAGAAAAAATATAAATTTTTTGATATTATGTTAATTGTATATTTTATTAAGTACTATATTTTGAAAGGACGTTTAAAATTGAAAACAAGCGATTTTTATTTTGATTTACCTGAAGAATTAATTGCTCAAGTACCTATATTAGATAGATCAAGTTCTAAACTAATGGTACTAGATAAAAAAACTGGTGAAATTAGTCATAAGGTATTTAAAGATATTGTTGACTATTTAAATCCTGGCGATTGTCTTGTATTAAATGATACAAGAGTTATACCAGCTAGATTAATAGGTGAAAAAGAAAATACAGGTGGAAAAATAGAATTTCTTTTATTAAAAAGAAATGAAGATGATACTTGGGAAACTTTAGTTAAACCAGGGAAAAGAGCCAAAATAGGAACTAGATTCTCTTTTGGACAAGGAAAACTTATAGCAGAAGTTGTAGGCATGGGTGATGATGGAGCAAGAATTGTTAAATTCGAATATGAAGGCATTTTTGAAGAAGTTTTAGATGAACTTGGAAATATGCCACTACCTCCATATATAACAGAAAGATTAGAAGAAAGAGAAAGATATCAAACAGTTTACTCAAAACATAATGGGTCAGCTGCAGCACCAACAGCAGGATTACACTTTACAGATGAATTACTGCAAAAAATAAAAGATAAAGGTGTTGATATAGCCTTTGTAACACTACATGTAGGTCTTGGAACTTTTAGACCAGTAAAAGTTGAGGATGTATTAGAACATGATATGCATTCAGAATACTATATGGTTACACAAGAAGCTGCAGATAAAATTAATAAAGCAAAAGAAAGTGGTAAAAGAGTAATTACTGTTGGAACTACTAGTACTAGAACAATTGAATCTGTAGCAGATGAAAATGGTAAAATGAAAGCAGATTCTGGATGGACTAAAATATTTATTTATCCAGGATATGAATTTAAGGTTGTTGATAATTTAATAACTAATTTCCATTTACCTGAATCAACATTAATAATGTTAGTAAGTGCCTTAGCAGGTAAAGAAAATGTATTAAATGCATATGAATGCGCAGTTGAAAATAAATACAGATTCTTTAGTTTTGGGGATGCAATGTTTATAAAATAATTAGGGAGATAATTATGGTAGAAAAAGAAAGTAGATTATTATTAAAAGTATCAAAGGCTTTTGAAACAGCCTTATCAATAGTATTAATAATTATTATATTCTTAGGAATGATTGACTTAGTAAGAAGTGTTTACACTGCGTATATAGTTGATTTTGCAAATCCAGTTGAGTACAGTCAATTAAATGCATTTTTAGCAGAAGCATTATTACTAGTTATAGGAGTAGAGTTAGTAGTTATGTTGTCTCTACATATTCCAGGTGCACTATTAGAAGTATTATTATATGCCATAGCTAGAAAGCTTATATTACTTCCAAAAACATCAGGTATGGGAGATTTACTTTTAGGGATAATAGCTATAGGATGTATATTTGCTATTAAAAAATATTTAATGACAGATAGTGAAAGAAAAACTACTATGCATAGAGTATATAACTGGATAAAAGATAAAAGTTTAGATAATCACAAAAATGATGCAGTTAGTTAATAATTAAAATATATGTTTAGATAAAAATAGAATATATTAAAAATTTGACAATAATAAGGAGAGCAGTATGAGTGCAATAAGATACGAACTTATAAAAACTTGTAAACAAAGTGGTGCAAGACTTGGTAGATTACACACTCCTCATGGAGTAATAGAAACACCCATATTCATGCCTGTTGGAACTCAAGCAACAGTTAAAGCAATGACACCAGAAGAATTAAAAGAAATAGGATCTCAAATAATATTAAGTAATACATATCACTTATATATGAGACCAGGTCATGATTTAGTAAAAGAAGCAGGTGGACTTCATAAATTTATGAATTGGGATAGACCAATATTAACAGATAGTGGTGGGTTCCAAGTATTTTCACTAGGACCACTTAGAAAAATAACTGAAGAAGGAGTTCACTTTAGATCTCATATAGATGGTTCTAAACACTTTATATCTCCAGAAAAAGCTATGGAAATACAAAATGCTTTAGGTTCAGATATAATGATGGCATTTGATGAATGTGCTCCATACCCAGCAGATAGAGAGTATGTTAAAAACTCTTTAGAAAGAACAACTAGATGGTTAAAAAGATGTAAAGAAGCTCATAAAAATACAGAAAACCAAGCATTATTCGGAATAATACAAGGTGGTATGTACAAAGACTTAAGAGAGCAATCAGCAAAAGAAATATTAGAATTAGACTTACCAGGATATGCAGTTGGTGGTCTGAGCGTTGGAGAACCTAAAGAATTAATGTACGAAGTCCTTGATTATACAGTGCCTCTAATGCCAGAAGACAAACCAAGATACTTAATGGGTGTTGGTTCACCAGATGACTTATTAGAAGGTGTAATAAGAGGAATAGACATGTTTGACTGTGTACTTCCTACTCGTATAGCTAGAAATGGTACAGCTATGACTAGTCAAGGTAAAGTTGTAGTTAGAAATGCAAAATATGCAAGAGACTTTACTCCACTTGATCCAGAGTGTGATTGCTACTGCTGTAAAAACTACACAAAAGCATATATAAGACACTTAGTTAAGGCTAACGAAATATTAGCTGCTAGACTTATAACTACACACAACTTAAGATTCTTACTTAAATTAATGGAACAAGTTAGACAAGCAATAAGAGAAGACAGACTATTAGACTTTAGAGAAGAATTTTTCACTAAATATGGGTATGAATTATAAGATATTTAATATATAATGTTTAATAATGAATATGTAATTAATTAAAAGTTAAAGGAGAAAAATAAAATGAATCAATCATTATCATTAATATGGTCAATTGCTTATATAGTAGCTTTATTTGCAATATTCTACTTCTTATTTATAAGACCACAAAAGAAAAAAGATAAAGAATTAAAAGAAATGAGAGACTCTCTTGCTGTTGGAGATACTATAGTAACTATAGGTGGTATAGTTGCTAACGTAGCAAAAATAGAAGAAGAAACTATAGTTATAGAATTTGGACCAAGCAGAACTAAAATGCCAATACAAAAATGGGCTATAGGTAGCGTTCAATCAAAAAAAGAAATTAAATAATAATTAGGAATTTAAAACCTTCCTCTTAAATATATTTATTTAAGAAGGGAGGTTTTTTTATGAGTAAAGCCATAAGTATTTTTAAAGGTTTGGGATATGCATATATTTTCACTTTAATAGTAATATTAATTTATAATGCATTATTAACATTTACTAAAATATCATCAGATAATATGGGGATGATAGTGTCAATTATAACTACTTTTGGGTCAGCATTTGGTGGATTTTATGCTTGCAAACAGATAAAAGAAAAAGGATTGATATACGGATTACTAGAGGGACTATTGTATATAATCTTTTTAATTGTATTAGTATTTTTAGCAAAAGAAAATTTTTCTTTTCAAATAAGTATGCTGTATAGTGTAATATTAACAACTTTAGCTGGAGGTATAGGTGGAATTATTGGGGTAAATTTCTAAAATAATTTTAAAAATATGGAATTTGTGTTATAATTACTCAAGTATAAAATTATACATAGAAATTAAAAATCAGGAGGATATTTGACATGGCTAAAAAACATATAAAAACTTTATCTCAAGCTACTTTAAAAGAAAGTGCTGCTAAAGGTGGATGTGGAGAATGTCAAACTTCTTGTCAATCAGCTTGCAAGACTTCTTGTACAGTTGCTAATCAAGAATGTGAAAGATAGTCCACAATGAAAAAGGGGAATTGATAGGTGATGTGAGTTACCATTCAATTCCCTTTTAAAAGTTAAAGGTGGGTTGTTATGTTTCTGCTATTATTTTGCCCGTATCTTTTAAATCATAACCACCAAGTCCTACCAATTCATCTTTGAATTCATCTGAATTAATAATGTTTAAAATTTCTTTATAAATTGGATTTTCTAGATTTTCAGTTTTTATAACTAAATCATATCGTTCCCTTTGTAGAGGAATAAAATCAATATTATCTATTTGCTTAGCGACTTTTTCTATACCTAAACCAAAATCACCTTTACCTCTTGCAATAGCACTTGCAACAGCTAAGTGAGAGTTTTCTTCACAGTTATAACCATTAATCTTATTAGAAGGAATATTTAGTTCACGTAATTTGCCGTCTAATAAAACTCTGACACCGCATCCAATTTCTCTGTTTATATAATTTAAATCATTTCTTTTTAAATCGTCCCATCCCTTTATATTTTTAGGATTCCCTTTTTGAACATAAAAACCTTGAATTCTATATGTCAAGTTGATTATTGTGCATGGAATTCCAGGAAGTAATTTCTTAACAAAATCAATATTATATTCTGAAGTTTCCCAGTCCCATAGATGAGCTGAGGCAATAGATGCTTTATTAGTGTATAAATTAATTAGACCATTATAACTTCCCATATAAGATCTGTATGATTTTATAGATGGAAGACGACTTTCAATATTTCTACCTAAAATATCTAAAATCATATCTTGACCACAAATTATAATGTTTTTATCGTCTATATTCATGTCCTTATCTATAGCTATATCATTTGCAAGGATTTCTTGTTTTGAATGTTTAGTTTGAGGTGATGAACTACCTTTTTTTTGATTATTTATATAATTATTGATATCTTCTTTATCAATACGAAGTTTTTTTCCTACTTTATAAGCTGGAAGTTCACCTCTTTTTATTAACTCATAAACTGTATTTTTTGTTATTTTTAATAATTCCGCAACTTCTAATGGCGTTAATGATGTTGAATCCATAATATCAGCCTCCTTATGTAATATTTTATAATATTTGTTTAATTATGTATATCTAAAAATTATACTATTAACATCATTTTTGGTCGAAAAGCAGAAAAAAATAAGGTAAATTTTGTCTAAAAAAGTTGAAAAAAAAGAGAAAACATTATACAATAAGAATAAACATAATTAAAAATGGTAAAACATTATAAAACATAACAAAAATATACAAACTAGTAATGTTATAACATGTTTAGTTGTGACGAACAATTATAAGGTAGGGGGAAATTTCAATTATGAAAAAGAAATTCGGAGTTTTATCACTAGCATTATGCTTAATGTTAGGTGCAGTAGGATGCAGCAATAGCGGAAGTTCATCATCTTCTAGCTCATCTTCAGGTGCATCAAGTGATGCATCATCTTCAAAATCATCAGGAAAAGAAATA
>USRS01000056.1 GCA_900557165.1 uncultured Clostridium sp. | reverse complement strand
TACAGTTATTTCCCCAATAACTGATTACTCCCCAAATAAAATATATTCCCTAATAAACCCCTTTTTATAATATATTTTAAATGAGACCCTACTTGAACGGATTAAAGTAGGGTCTTTTAATTTTCTTTTATAACTTTCCTTACTTTTCTATATCCTTTCGCTTTACTATCTAAAACTAAGTCATCAACCTCACCTTCATTTATGTTTGTTTCTATTACCCATAATTTATCTTCTCTTTTTAAAACAATATATTTATCTTCTTTTATCCAGGTAAAATAATCTTTATTTCTTTTATCATATCTCCAATCTAAATTTTCTTTAATTTTAGATAAATCATTTAAAATATCTAGCACACTATCATATCTATTTTCTTTATTAACCGATAAACATTTCTCTATTACTAATATTAAAGACTTTGGTATATGTGGTAAATATTTTTTTCTTAGTGGAAATTTTCCTTTAGAAATAGCTATTTTTAAATCTGACAAATTTTTGTATCTTTTTAGTTGCTTATCATATTCTTCATTTCCATTACACATTCTATATAAAGTAGTTCCAATTTGATATATATCTATACTTTTATCAACAGTAGAAGTAAAACATTGTTCTGGTGCTATATGTTTATAATAAACATTTTTTAATTTTCCCAATCCATTTATATCAAGTCGTATAGCTGAGCCAAAATCACTTAATATAGCTTGATTTTTATCATTTATTAAAATATTATTAGGTTTTATATCACAGTGAATAATATTATTATCATGCATATAATAAATAGCTGAAAGGAAATCTAATGAATATTTGATAATTTCTCTAACTGTTAAATTTTTATAATCTAACATTTGATTTAAAGATCCATTTTTATAATAAGGCATTGTTATATATACATAATCATCATCATATGTTGCATAATTTATTTTTATTATATTAGGATGATTTAAAGATGATACTTTTTTTGACTCTTCAAAATATCTGTTATATTCCTTTAGTTTTTTCTTGTCTATTTGCTTTAGAATCATTTCACAATTTAGTTGTTCGTCTTCAACTATATAAAGGGCAGAATTTACTCCTTCTGAATTAATCTTTTGTATAATTTTTAAATTTAATTTAGGACTTATTTCCATAACATTACTCCTTTACATGAAAATAATTCTTCTAACACACCTTCCATTTTAACTGCCTCAATTATACCAATACCAATATCTTTATCTATCTCCAGACTATAAGTTTCGATATTATACTGTTCTATAATCACACTTATTATTTTTTTTATATATGATAATTTATCTCCTATAGAAAAGGATATAGGTAGTATAATTTCATTTTCCTTAATTTTATATATCTCTCTTTTACCATATTCCATAATATGAAAATCAACTTTATCTTCAAATATATTTACATAAATATGAATCATATTAAATCCCCCTAAAACTTCTACTCTTATATAATATGAATTAATGTAAATCTTAAATACAAAATTATTTCCATAAAAAAACTGTACTTTAAAAGTTTAACTTCTAAAGTACAGTTTTTTATGGTATTTTATAAAAGTCCTGGAAATACTTCATCTTTTATTATTAAAAATAATTGTGCAGTAGCTTTTGTATCACTATCAGCTCTATGAGCATTTTCATTTACTATATTATAGTAATTACAAGCCGTTTCTAATTTTTTATTTTTACCTTTATATGATTTGCATTTTTTAAGCATTTCTAATGTACATATATGATTTTCTATAATTGGTAAATCATATTTTCTTAAATAATAATTTAGAAATTTTAAATCAAATTTTGCATTATGAGCAATCATAACTCTATCATTTAGAAATTTTCTAAATCTCGGTAAAACAGTTTCTATTGTTTCTTCATTTCTAACCATTTCATTAGTTATACCAGTTATTTCTGTTATTAATGGTGGTATACTTTCCTGCGGTTTTATTAATCTCGAATAATTTCTAACGATTTGATCATTTTTAATTTCCGTTATACCTATCTCTATGATTTCACAACCACTATATGGATCTAATCCTGTAGTTTCTAGATCTACTACTACATATTCTTGCATAACTTTGCTCCTTATCTTTTGATATTTTACATTTCCTTAGCTTATTTAATTTATTTTTTATTAATTTAAATTCTCATTAAGATACAATATAGTTACTTTTTAGTTTATTATATCACTTTTTATAAAAAATTTAATATATAAAAATATAAATTAAATCCAACTATTCATTTTATAACTTTCTATTTTCTCTCTTTTAAATAAACTAAACCATTCCCTTGAACAGTTCTAGGATAACCTAAATTTTTTGTATATTTTATAAGCTGAGCATATATTTCTTCTTGAGTTAAATCCCTTTGAAATTCTTCACGAGACCAATTTTTAAGTAATGCTAAACTTCCACTAACATGAGGTGCTGCCATACTAGTGCCACTAAGGCTTGCAAACTGATTATTTGGATAGGTAGATATAACATCCACTCCAGGAGCCACCAGATCCACCACTAAATTAGAGTTGGAAAATTCCGCTGGAACACCTTTTTTATCTACTGCCCCAACAGAAATTACATCTACATAAGAAGCTGGATAAGAATATTCAAAAATATCTGCATTTCCATCGCCTTCATTTCCTGCTGCACAAACTACTAAAATATTATTTTTAATAGCATTTTTAATAGCTTTTTCCATTTTAGGATCATCTTCTTCCATCCCCAAAGACATGGAGATTATATCTACTTTTTTCTCTACAGCATAATTAATAGCATTTACAACCCAACTTACTTTTCCACTACCACTTCGGTCTATAGCTTTTAATACATATAAATTAGCCCACGGTGCCACACCCACTATAGTATTGTTATTTCCATTTGCCGCAATAATTCCAGCCACATGAGTTCCATGTCCCAATCTATCAATTACTATATTAGGATTTTTTTTATCCTCATCTGTAAAATTCCTAACTGCTACAATATTATCCTTTAAGCTTTCATGATTTACATCACATCCGGAATCTATAACAGCAATATTTATTCCTTGCCCCCTACTAGATTCAATCCACATACTTTTTGCTTGAATCATAGTTACTCCATAAGGAGTTTTACCTGTATTTTTTACACCACGATTCATAATAAAGGGAACTAATTTTAATTTGTATTCTTCATTTTGATCTTTCATAATATTCCCCCAATTTATATATTAGAAACATCTCTAACAAAATAAGATTTAATATTTTTTATTACTTCTCTTTCATTGCTTAAATCCACATTATAAATATATTCTTCTCTTTCCCCTTCCTTTAAATAAGTACCTTTTACAATTGTTCCATTTTCAATAATAACTTTCAAATATGCATTGTCTGGTAAATGGAATGTTCCAACTCTTCCCTTTCTATCTGCATAATATTGGCCTATATATTTATAATCATCACATGTAAAAATACCTATACCTTCTTTGCATCCATTTTTAAAATCCCCACTATAAAAAGACTTATCTGCAAATTTATACTTACCTACACATTCCATCTTATCATTCTTCCACATACCTTCATAAACATCTTTATTGGCAAAATAACAAGTTCCTAAGCCATCTCTTATTCCATTTTTTATTTGACCTTTATATATATCTCCATTTTCATATCTTATAACATCGTCATCACAATTTATATTATAAACTTTTGCATCCTCATTCTTTTTATGTACATCAAATATATTATATCTATTTTTAAAAAATGCTTTTGTATTTCTTTTCAATAGGTAATTAATACTTTTACCTCCCCTAAAAGATGTTTTTCTCAATTTATCAACATATCTTATGATTATTATTGCAATTATAAAAACAAATGCTATTTTCAACAGTGTTGAAATCGGCATAACTGTTGTTATAAACATATCATCTCCCCCTCTAATAAAAGCTTCTTTCTTATTTATATTTAATTTATTCTTATTTTAAAACAAAAAAAATGATTTCTTTTGAAATCATTTTTATGTTATATCAGTAGCAACTTCAGTTATATTTTCTAATTGTAAATCTTCATTAAATAAATCTAATATATTATCTATTTCTTCTTCATACTCTTTTTGGTTTAATTTATATAAAAGAGCATCTTCTAATAGTTCTTTCATATCCAAATATAAATTATCTAATACATAGAAATAACCTTCGTTTATATCTTTTAGCTTATCTAATACTTCTAATTTTTTACTGATATCTCTTATTACATCTATATCATGAACATTTACTTTTTTATCGATATTAAATATTCCTTAATAGTTTTTATTATTTCTAAAGATATACAATATATATCAAATTCCCCACTTTTGTTATACAAGTACTGTCTATATTCTTCAAATCTACTCTCTAACTCTTCATTTAAAGCAATAAAAGGTACCTTTAAAAAATCATGTATTACTAATAAGTCTCTAATTTTATTATTTTCTTGCAACACTTTATCTAATATATATAAGTTATAAGCATCATATAAAGGATCATGAGCATCACCACAAAACTGGACATTGGCATATTCCAATAAATTTTTTAGTGATACATAATTCATACATTTAATTCCATAATTAATATACTTATCTTTTATATCTACAAATAAATCTCTAATGTTATTTAAAAATCTCGGATGATTATATTTTTGAGAGCTTAATCTATCCGTATAATTAAAACATGTTAAATCTAAATTTCCAAAAGTATAAATTCCTTCTATTTCTGAAAAAATACCTAGCCATGATTTAAATTCTCTCATAACACGTTCATATGTTGGTGCATTTTCTAAATCCTTTGTTGTTATATGAGTTAATTCTTCTATATGAGGAAAAACTTCTTGATTTGTGATTGGTTTTATTAAAGATTTAAACTTATCTATCTTTCCTGTCTTTATATCATATTTTATAGCTCCTATGGCTATTATCTCCGCTTTAAAGCCATCTCTCTTCCCTTTTGAATTTGGCATATTCATTTCAAAATCCATATAAATTTTTTTCAAAACAATTCCCCTCTCTACATTGCTATAATTATATTTTATCATAATTATCATAAAGAAAAACCGTTGAATATATATTTCAACGGCTAATTTATTAATTTATATGTCTCCATTCTCAAATTTTTCTAAGAATGAATGCTTTTTACCATCTTGATCCCAACCTAAAACTGAATCTAGATATACATTTTGTGCTGCTCTAAATATAGATTTTTCAACTTCTTGGAAGTTTTCTCCTAAAGATTTAATTAAATCTTTTATTTCATATCTTTTATTTCCAGTCTTTTTAGCTGCAACCATACAAGCACAATTTAGAGGCCAAATACCACTATTTTGTATAAATTTAATTATGCTTTCTTCTCTTATATAGTAAAGAGGTCTTATTATTTGTATTCCATCGAAGTTTGTTGAGTTTAGTTTTGGAAGCATTGTTTTGAAGTTTCCTGCACATAGTAAATTAAGCATAGTAGTTTCTATAACATCATCAAAATGATGACCTAAAGCTAATTTATTGCACCCTAATTCTTCTGCTTTATTGTATAATGCCCCTCTTCTCATTCTTGCACACATATAACAAGGATAGTCACTTGCTATTTCGTCTGCAACTTCAAATATGTTTGCATCAAATAATTTTATAGGAATTTCTAGATATTCACAGTTATCTATTAATAATTGTCTAATATCAGGATGATATCCTGGATCCATTGCTATAAATTCTAATTCGAAATTCACTTGACCATGTCTTTTTAATTCTTGGAACATTTTTGCCATAAGAAGACTGTCTTTTCCACCAGAGATAGCAACAGCTATTTTATCTCCTTCTTCAACTAATTTGTAATCTTTTATTGCTTTTATAAATTTAGACCAAGTATATTTTCTATATTTTTTCAATATACTTCTTTCAATTTCTTTTAAAGGTTTTCTCTCCTCAAAAGGAACTATTATTTGACAGCCATTTCCTGCTAATTCACTCATTTCTTCACCTCATAATCTCACATATTCATGCATAAATTTAATTTTATCATATTTCATATGTTTTATACAAGCAAGTACTCACGATTTCAAATAATTAGAATAGTATAGAATTAAGATAGAAATATCTAATTCAACAAGGAGGTTTTGGCAATATGGAAAATACAACTAGAGGAGTTGAAAAGAACTGTGGTTGCTGTTTGGTTAGACCATATGTAAACGATCAAGTCCTTACAAAAATATACAACCTTGAATGTGCTTTAAAATATGGAACAATTTTTCCAGAATTAAATTTATATGATTCTGAAATGTACAATCCAGCATTATATTCATCACCTAAAAAAAGAGTAGGAGGTAGAAGATAATGGCAAATATGACTAGAGCTGAGCAAATTAGAAAAGTTCAAGAACTATGCTTTGCATGTGTTGATTTAAATTTATATTTAGATAATAATCCAGAAGATAAAAATGCTGTATGCTTATATAACTCTCTTGGTGCACAATTTGAGCAAGCAGTCAAATCCTACGAAAAAAAATATGGACCTTTAATGAATTTTGGTCACAGTAGTAGTGATTGTCCTTTCCAATGGGTTGACGATCCTTGGCCATGGCAAAAAGAATATTATAAATAGATAAAAAATAGGGGGATTAAATATATGTGGATATATGAAAAGACATTGCAATTTCCAGTTGTTTTAAAATGTAAAGACTTAAGAATGGCTAAACTTATAATGACTCAACTTGGCGGTCCTAATGGTGAAATGGCTGCTGCTCTAAGATATTTACAACAAAGATATACAATGCCTACTGGAAAAACAAAAGGGCTATTAACAGATATTGGTACAGAAGAGCTTGCTCATGTTGAAATAATATCATCTATGCTTTATCAATTAACTGAAGATGCAACTCCAGAAGAAATGAAATCTTGCGGACTAGGACCAAATTTTGCTCAATTTGGACATGGATTACAACCAAGTGATGCTAATGGTGTTCCTTTCACAACATCTTATATTAATGTTTTTGGAGATTCCATAACTAATTTACATGAAGATATGGCTGCTGAACAAAAGGCACTGGCAACTTATTATCAATTAATTAATTTAACTGACGATGTAGATATAATTGGAGTTTTAAGATTTTTAGCAGAAAGAGAAATCGTCCATTATCAAAGATTTGGGGAAGCTTTGATGGATGTTTATGATTATACAAATTGTAAAAAAGTGTTTTAGATAAATAAAAGTTTAATAAAAAGAGTTGTAAACTGCAGTGTTTGCAACTCTTTTATGATTTTGATAGTATATTTATTTTTGTATTTTCTTTCAAATCATAAAATTTATAAACATTAGCAACATCTTCTTGTATGAAAAATTGTAGATGATTTATAATTTCTTTAATATAAATACTACTTTCTTCACCATAATAATCATAATATAAATCTTTTAGATATTGTATGTAACATTTATTTAATCGAAGTTTTACATAAGTTCTCTTATTTATATTTTTATCTATTTGATTTTTTAAAGCTATGTAAGCATATTTATAATCTTTGCTAATTTTTTTATTTTTTACTCTTTTCATTAAAAATAATTTAACACCTAAAGCACATTCTTTATCTATAAATATATTAATATAATAATTATTTCTACTGTATTTATATTCATAAAAATCAGTTACTTGACACATAATAAATCCTCTCTTTATTATTTCTTAATAAAGAGTATTAACATTATATTATATATTTTATACATTCTTAAATTATAAAATATTACAAAAAACCTTAGACTTTTGTCTAAGGTTTTAATTTAATCATTATTTTCAAAATCTATCATCATACTATCTCCTAGTATGTCTTGAAATTTTATATATTCTTTTTTAACTAAAATTACAAGTAAATCACGAAGTAAGTTAATAACTATATCTCCATTAAAATCTTCTAACAATGATATATATGGTACTTGAAATATTAATTCATCATTTTCACTAAGAACAAATTTATTTACTGAATAAGTTCTATTTAAGTCATTGATCAACTCTAATACTTCACTTCTTTTTTCTTCCATTCCCAATTTTCCAAAGAAAATATTTATCATTGTATACGCAGATTCACTTATCATAATTGCACTTAAACAATTATTGGCGTAAATATCTTGAAATGTTCTAAATAAAACTAGATTATCTTCTTCTACAACAGTAAACATATCTTCCATGGACTTTTTTCTTAAGGCCTCTTCTAATAAAGTTTTCTTTGCTTGTAGATTCTTCATTTTCATCCTCCTATTTTATCCTTGAGCATCTAAAAAAGATAAAATTCCTTGAGATATACCTTCTGCCAAATCTTTTTGGAAGTCAGGATTTGTTAATTTTTTTGCTTCTTCTTTATTACTTAAAAAACCACATTGTATTAATATTGATGGCATATTATTGCCTTCTAATACACCAAAAGTAAAAGGAGTAGCACCTCTATCTTTTAAGTCAACATATGCAACTGCAGATTTTTGCACTAAAGTTGCAAGTTCATCAGAAGCATCTTCCGATTCAACTCTATAGAAAGTTTGTATTCCCTGAGCACTCTCATCATTATTACCAGTCATATGAATAGATACAAATATATCTGCATTTTGTTTATTAGCATCTTCTACTCTGTCTGTATTTGATAATAGCTTATCTGTATTTCTAGATACAATAACACTTATATCTCCTTGAGAAGATAATCTTGATGATACTAATTTACTAATTTCTAAATCTATATCTTTTTCCATTTCACCACTTTCTGTTTGGTATCCAATGTCACTTCCTCCATGGCCAACATCAAGATATACTACATATTTCTTCTTTGGTGTATTATTTTCCTCTTGTAAGTCAAATTGTTTATCAGTATTAACATTACTAGTATCTTTGCCTTCTCCAAATATGGAAGTTACCAAAGTTCCAATATTTTTACTTGCTGTTGAAACTCCTGATGTTATCCCTTGTACAACCTTAAGTAATACAAATAATATAACAAATAAACTTGCTGCTACTATAAGTAATTTTTTTCTATTTATTTTTGATTTTGCTTTCTTTTTATGTTTTCTTTTTTTAGTTTGTCTTGCCATAATTTCACCCTTCTTAGCATATTTTCTCTTATAATGAAAATAATTCTGATAAATTTATTTTAACACCAAGAAGAATTCTTTTCAACTTTACTAGCTACATATAATAGCCAAATATTTTCAAATATCTCCTTTCTCCAACCTTTAAGCTAAGAGGATAATCTAATAAATCATAAGTATTTTGACATATTAAGTAATCATATATATTATCTCCATCTAAAATTATTCTTGTTATAATCATTGTATGATAAGCCTTATTATTATCTACTAATTGAATTATATCACCAAGTTCAAGTTCGTCATAGGAAACTTGCGAAGCATATATTCCAAAATTATCAGTATCATATGTGTTATTACTTGTAAGATATTCAAAAAAAGGTTGAGCTCCTGTCCAACTTGGAGTTCTTTTATTATCACTATACCAATACCATTCTTTCATGACATTATTTCCATCAGAATCCATAGGTATTCCCCCTGCATTTATACATTGTGAAATATAATTTGTACAGTTTCCACCCCATTGTTCATAATCTTTAAATTGAGGATTCCTACTAAGAGCCCATTTTCTAGCATACTCTACCGCTGCTACTCTATCATATTCAAAAAACATAATATCCCCCCTGTTAAAGTACCATTCTTTTTACTATATTTTTCATTGCATATTCACTTAAGTAAGGATAAATTTTATTAAATGGGATTTTAAACTCCAATAAATTTACTATATTTTCATGAATTTCACATGATGAAAATGGAAATATTAGAAACTCATGTGTAAAATAAAAAATATTATCTTCCTCTAAAACAATATCATCTTCCATAAAATTATATATAAAGTTTTCATCATATCTATATATTTCATCAAAAAAGTTATTTATTTGAATCAAAATATATCTTTTTAATAATTCTATAAAATCTACATTATTTTTAAAGAAATCTTTTAAACTTAATTCCTTTCTAAGATTAAAATCATAATTGTACGCTTTTGTATAACTTATATCACTAAGTCCTCTTAATTGAGAAAATTCTACAGATAAACTTATAATATTCTTCGACACATACGCTACTTGAAATTCTGTAAGACTATTTATATATGTGTACTCATTTTTAGAAATATTATAATCATCTTCAATCATGTCTATGAATATGAAAATATCTTCAGATATAAACTGATTTATACTTTCTATCATTTCATTTTTTAAAAAATTTTTATCATTATTTTCTTCATAGCATAACTTCGGTATATTTATATAATATTTAATATTATTTTTTTCATAATCCAAAACCTCTTTTTCAATTATAATCACTTAAATCCCCCCCTCTTTAAAATTTTTATACTTAATAATATGAAAATTTAAACTTATTTATTATTTCATACTTCCATTAATCGCATAATTTATGAAATAATAAATAGATTTTAGTAAAGGTAATTTTTCTATATTTCTATATATATTCCATGTCCATGACGCTGCCTTTATTTTATTGTGACTTATGGAATCATTACTTTTCCTATAAGATGATAAAACATCATTTAATCCATATGCCTTATTATTATTTTTTAAAATATTAAGCCATAAAATATAGTCTTCATGAGGATTAGAAGAAAATATTAAATTTTCATTTATTTTTAATCTGTCTATCATTACTGTTAAACATCCTATATTATTTCCTCTTAGAAGACTTTTATAGTTTTCATATTCTTTTGCACAAATAATTTTATTTAAATTTTGACCATTTTCATCAATCAAATTATAAGAAGTATATGTAAAAAAGTAATTGTTTTCTATCATAAAATTAACTTGCTTTTTTATTTTATCTTTATAATATATATCGTCACAATCTAAAAAAGCAACAAATCTCCCCGTAGCATTTTTTAGTGCCACATTTCTTGCATTCGATATACCTCTGTTTTCTTTTAATTTAATATACTTAATAAAAGAATTCTCTTTTGTATACTTTTTTATTATATTTTCACTATTATCAATAGAGCCATCATCTACGATTATCATTTCTAAATTTTTATAAGTTTGATTTAAAACACTTTCTATGCATTTTTCTATATACTTCTCCCCATTGTATACAGGTGTAATTATTGATACTAAATTTTTTTCCATGCAATTACCTCCAACTATCGTTCCCCTAAATATAATTTTTCACTTAAAAAATAGGGAGAGATTAAAAAATCTCTCCCTATTTTTGTTATGTCATACTTTTGTTATATTTTTATTATTTTATTATATATATTTTCCAGTAATATTTCAAGAAAAGTTCTTATGAATAATAAATTTTATTTATCTAGAGCCTTCTCCTGTTAATACAACTCTTACAGTTTTCAACAAAATAGACAAATCTAAAAGTAAACTTCTATTCTTGATATAATACAAATCTTCTTTTATTTTGTCTTCTGGAGAGATTTCATATCCTCCATGAACTTGTGCATATCCTGTAAGTCCAGGTTTCACAACTAGCCTATTTATAAAACCTGGTATTTTTTCATTAAATTCCATAGTTAATGTTGGTCTTTCTGGTCTTGGACCAATTATACTCATCTCACCCTTTAAAATATTTAAAAACTGGGGTATTTCATCTATTCGTGTTTTTCTGATAAATTTTCCCACTTTAGTTATTCTTGGATCATTTTTTTCAGCCCATACAGCACCATTTATCTCTGCATTAATCTTCATTGATCTTAATTTATATATAAAGATTAATTTTCCATCTTTTCCAAGCCTATCCTGCTTATAAAAAATAGGCCCTCCATCTTCCTTTTTAATTAATAAACCAAAGATTATTAATATGGGTATGGAAATTACTAATCCAATTAATGAAAGTATTATATCTAATACTCTATGATATATTTTAAACAAGAAAGAGTCATTTACTATAGAGTAATCTAAATTTTCAGTTATTTCATCACCGAACTCCCAAACCTTTTCTTCAAATTTCTCAACATATTGACCCATCATTGTGCAAAATCCCCCCTGTGCACAAAAAAACTTCTCAATTCCCAAATTTTTACTTTTTAATATTCTATTAACATTATAGTTTATTAATTTATACATATCAATATGTTTAATTACTTTTTTTATTTTTTCATATAAAATTCATATTTATTTTTTAGCTAACTGATCATCTGATAAATCCATAGTATTTGATTGACTTAAAAGACCATCATTTCGTCCTAATTGTTTTACTATTATAGTATTACCTTTTTCATTAGATTTTATTTTTAAGGTTTGATCATCAATAAATTCAGTCTTTATTTTTTTCTTATCAATATAAACTGAACTGTTTTCTGTAAAATTTGTCCCTTTTACTAAAATAAAATCACTATTATACTCCAAAGATGTAATTGTAACATTATCTAGCCCCATCTTCATTTTATTTTTTTGAGGCTTTTCATTATCTTTTAAATAATAACTTTTGCCAAACAATATATCATATTCTAACAATTCTTCATATTTTTGATAATTTTTATCATCTTTCATATATGCATGAAATTTTTCCATAGGTCCATATTTTACTCCTGCTAGCTTCATCGCCAAAGAACTTATATTATAAGATTCCGTATTATCAAAATCAAAATTATTCATTTCAAAGTTGCTATAAAAAGTAAAAGGAGCTTTGTAAGCATCTAAATAAAAATTCTTATTTTGGAATAAATTTAATGCTGGCATATGGTCTGAATAAAAGACTACTAATGTATCTTCTTTACTATTATCGACCATATCCATTATATCTCCTATAAAATCATCTGTTCCTTTTAGTTGGTTAACATAGTAATAAAGTTGATTTTTATCCTTGTCTTCTAAGTTTCCACTAACTTTTATAGGAAAATCATAAAGCTTTAATGCATCACTTGGATAAGCACTATGTCCTTGAACAGCTACTGTATATACTAAATCACTACCTGGAGTACTATCCAATGCTTTTTTTATATATTTTGTTAATATAGTGTCTTTTACCCAACCTCTTTCATTTTTTTCATAATTATTCATATATTCAATAGAGGTAAAATCATCAAATCCAAGTTTTTCATAAGCATTATTTCTTGTATAGAAGTTACCTTGGAAGTTATGAATGGCATGAGCACTATAACCTTCAGCTTTTAAAGTTGTTGCTACTGAATTATAATACTTTCCTTTTAATATAGTATTATATGGAATTTCGCCTGGAGTTAAATAATCTATATTATTTCCTGTCATAACTTCATATTCAGTCCTAACAGTTCCTCCTCCAGTAGTTGGTACATTTGCCATGTATCCTTTATTTTCATCACAAATTTTTCTAAAGTTAGGAATTGGATCTTCACTAAATTTTGCTTCTTTTATTAGAGTAGGATCCATAAAAGCTTCTAACTGAATAAATATCATATTCGATTTCTTTTTATTTATCACTCTATTATCTTCTTTTTCTTTTTCATCAACTATTGCTCTAATTTTTTCTATTTTTTCTTTAGAATACCCTTTAGGTTTTACTCTAACATATTTTAAAGCTGACTCTATTGTAGAAAATACATATCCATTTTTCTTATAAGATGCAGTTATATCCCATCTCATATATCCCATATTTCCTTTTGCATATTGATCTTTTGTTACTAAAGGAAAAACAATAATAAGAACTAATATTATAAGTGGATTTAAATAACTATTTATTCTTTTTTTATTTTTTTCTTTTTTAAATGAAAAAATAGTTATTCCTATTACTGCAATTAAAAAAATCAAAACCCCCACTACCATAGGCACTGTGACGTAATTTCCTGCAATCTCTAAACCTTCTCCTATGGAGTATATGTCTGAAAATGTAAAAGGAACTCCTCTTACCAAACATAAATACTTACTTACACCTGATATAGTCACTATTATAAATGACATTAAAAAGTAAAAGGTATTTTTTCTTTTTAGTATAAATATCGGAGATGTAATTAGTAATAATAATAAATAGTTTACTAAAAATACACCAGACTTATTTAAAAGTAATAATTTAACATATCTAACTTTACCTCTCAATAAGTATTCTGATACAAATAATAGAAGCATTCCTCCTATTAACCATAGTAAAACTTCTGTCATCGACTTTTTATTAACTTTAAAAAGTCCTTTTAAATCTTTTTTCATTATATGGTTCCCCCGTTACGATAATTTCTCTATTTGAAAATTATAACTCATTTAATCAAAAAATACAAAATATACAATCTTAAGATTTCCTTACAATTTCGTCATTAAAAAATCATCTTATCAATTTATGATAAGATGATTTTTTATCTATATAGCTTCTTCTATAAGTGGGTCTTCTTCATTGTCCTCTTGATTATCGATATTTTCTTGTTGTTTATATTGTGTATCTTCTTGCAGTTTAATTTCTTTATTTTTTTGTAATTCTTCTTCTGAACTTTCTTCTTTTTCAGCTATTTTAACTTTATTTACTATTTTTCCATTTTTATCAAAGGTATAAGTATATCCATTAATATCTTTTACACAATCTTTATATGCTTTTCCTTTTTCATTATAATAGAAGCCTTTTTTCTCTTTATTTTTAATTATTTTACCATTACTTCCCACATAGTAATAATTATCTTTGTATTTAACTTGTTTGTCTTTTACATATTCTCCATCTTTTCCATAATAATAGTCTTTTACTAGCTTGTTTTTAACCATCTTATAATCATTGTCAAAATAATAATACTTACCACTTATTTTTATCTTGCCTTTTAATGCTTGACCTTTTTTATTTCCTGATTTTTCAAAATAATACTTATTTCCATTTATAGTTTGCCAACCTGTTCTTCTAACTCCATCTTTACCTAAATAATATTTTTTATTAGATATTGTTTTAAGACCTGTTTGCATTTTTCCTTTATTATCAAAATAATAAGTCTTACCATTTATCGTATTCCATCCTGTAGCATTTTTACCGTTTGACTTACGATAATATTTATATCCATTTTTTGTATACCATGTATTTTTTTCAATTTTTTTATTTAATTTAATTTTATATTGTTTTGCTATCCATTCATCACTGTTAGATGTGTTTTTTATAATTACAGTAGCGCCTATTTTTATTTTATTAAACAACCATTCTACATCCTTATTGTGCATTCTTATACATCCATTACTTATATGTTTACCAATAGAACTTTCATTATTAGTTCCATGAATTCCATATGTAGTTCCATAACCATACATATTAAGTCCCATCCATCTTTTTCCTAATGGATTTCTTGGGTCTCCTCCTGGTATCCCATATTTATAATAGGGTCTATTTTTTATTTTATTGACTATTGTTGTTTTTCTCTGAGGTGTCGGTGTACTTGATTTTCCTGTCGCACATTTGAATTTTCTAACTAAAGTATTATTTTCATAAAAATTTAATGTGTTATTTTTTGAATTGATTATAATTAATTGACTAGTAGCTGCATTTGATACAGGAATACTAGATATAAAAATAATAAATGCTGTTAATAACACCATGCAAATAGATTTAATTGTTTTCCCCATAATTTTCCCCCTCTTATGATAATACAAATTATCTATAGTAATATTTTAGCACATTTTAATATATACAATAAAATTACTTTCATTATATATTTTTACAGAATATGATATGATAATAAACTTACAATAAGCCCCGACAAAATATTTCCTATAAATATACCACTTAGCGCTTCTATAAGTCTCATTCTTAAAATGGAAGCTATAGCTGCTGCTGTCCATGTACCTGTTGTAGGCAACGGAATTCCTACAAACAATATTATGCCAATAAAAGAAGCTGCTTTCATTTTTTTCATACTCGTTTCTATTTTATTGTCAACTCGCCTTAATAAAAATAAAAACATATTTTTTTCTTTAAAAAATTTTACCACATGTCTATATGCTAAAACCAAAGGTATCGCTGCCAATGTTGACCCTATTACACTAGATAAATAGACTCCTATAGGATTTAGTTTTAATGCCATTCCTATGGGTATAGCTCCTCTTAATTCTGTAATTGGAACCATTGATAAAATCATTATTTTTAAATATTCCAATTAATACCTCCTAATTTATTACATCTTAGATAAGGCAACTTCATCTAATTCATATTCTTCATATCCATTAGGATTATTACTTTGCCATGTCCATGAATCTTCACACATTCTTTCAATACCAAATTCAGCCTTCCAACCTAATTCATCGAATGCTTTTGTTGGATCTGCATAACACATATCTATATCACCAGGTCTTCTATCTATTATTTTATAAGGTATTTTTATATTATTTACTTTTTCAAAAGCTTTGACTAAGTCTAATACGCTATATCCTTCACCTGTTCCCAAATTGTATGTAAGTAATCCTGGATTTTCTTCAAGTTTTTTTATAGAAGCTACATGTCCCTTTGCTAAATCTACAACATGAATATAATCTCTAACACCAGTCCCATCTTTGGTATCATAATCATCTCCAAATACACTAAGTTCATTTAACTGACCTACTGCAACCTTTGTTATATAAGGCATTAAATTATTTGGTATACCCTTTGGCTCTTCTCCTATTAATCCACTTTCATGAGCTCCTATTGGGTTAAAATATCTAAGTATTACTAAATTTAAATTTTTATCAGCTTTACTTAAATCCCTCATTATATCTTCTATCATAAGTTTTGTAGCACCATATGGATTTGTTGTTGATAGAGAAAAATCTTCTTTAATTGGGCAAGATTTTGGTTTTCCATAGACTGTTGCTGATGATGAAAAAACAAAATTATTCACATTAAATTCTTTCATTAATTCAAATACTACTAAAGCTCCAACTAAATTATTTTCATAATACTCTAAAGGTTTTTCAACAGATTCTCCTACAGCTTTAAAAGCTGCAAAATGTATTATAGAATCAATTTTATTTTCCTCAAAAACTTTTTTAAGACTTTCTTTATCTGTAACATCTACGTTATAAAACTTAAAATCTTTATTTGTTATTTTTTTTATTCTATCTTTAACTAATATACTGCTGTTACTTAAATTATCTACTACTACTACCTCATAGTTTGAATTTAATAATTCCACAACTGTATGACTACCTATATAGCCCATTCCCCCTGTTACTAATATCATCATTATTCCCCCATTTACAATAGAATTATTTTTATATCCACCCTATAAATTTAACATATTTTACCTTTTTATTCAATTTCATTACAATTAAAAAATACCCTACGATAAATCTTAAGGTATTTTATTTCTTTATACAAAAAAAGAATTCCCTGAGGAATTCTTTAATCAAGCAAATCTATAAGCGGAGTTCTGTATTTGATAATCATCTATCTAGGCATATTGTCACCAATATGCTCAAGCGACCTACCTACCGGAGAGTGCGAGCAACACTCTATTAGCCCTATTTTGGTCTTGCTCCAGGTGGGGTTTACACGGCTTTCCCAGTCACCTGGGAAACGGTGAGCTCTTACCTCGCCTTTTCATCCTTACCAAGTAAACTTGGCGGTAATTTTCTGTTGCACTTTCCTTAGGATCACTCCCACTAGG
>USRS01000055.1 GCA_900557165.1 uncultured Clostridium sp. | reverse complement strand
TATAAATAAATGTATAAGTACTGCAAGTAAACAGAACACTAGTATAAATGCTCCTAACATTTTTCCACTTTCATTTTTAACTTTTTTGATGTCGGCTTTTAAAAGTAATAGTGGTATCGAACAGGAACCACATAAGACCAAACTACTAAAAAAGTCCATAAAACCCATGTATTATCACTACTAATTAATGAATGCATATAACTTTCTTTTCTTTAATTTTCAAAATTTAACTAATTTCACCATGATGGCCTAGTTTTTTATAGAACCACTATACGTATTTTTTAAGTATAGAGTGGTCTTATTAAAAAGGAATTAATTTTACATAAGTTTTTGTTATTAATAATGCCACTTTGGAATATAGGGTTAAAGTATTTTTTTTAATTTTATAGAAAAAATGATTTGATAATATTTCTGAAATTTATGATAGTAATAAGATTTGCAATAAAAAGGCTAGATATTAATAAAAATATTTATTTTATAAGAGAATGGAATTGATAAAATTCGACAAAATAGATTATCTATATATGAATTAATATGAAAAATTAATACAAAAAATATAACATATTGATATAGATAAATAAGTTTTTTTTGCAAAAACATTAGAAAAGTATGATATAGTACCATAGGTAGAAAATTTTTGAACATTCCTATACTTTAGAAAAACTAATTTTTTAAAACTAATAACAAAGTTGGTTAATGTAGAATTATTTTCAATAGATATAGGTTATTAATATGAACAAAGCAAAAAATAACTGAAGGAGAGAAAGTATGAAAATTTCAAGAAAATTAAAATCATTAGGTTTAGTAGCTATTATATGTGTAGGTTTAGTTGGATGCGCTTCAACAGATGCTTCATCTGATAAATCAGATACAAATCAAACAGTTACAAAAGGTTATCCAGTAGAGTTAACAACTTATAATTACAATGGAGACGAAGTGAAAACTACTTACGATAAGGCTCCAGAAAAAGTTCTAGCAGTATACCAAGGTTCTATAGAAACTATGCTAGAGCTAGGATTAGAAGACAAATTAGTTGCAGCAGCAGGTCTGGATAATGAGTTAGAAGACAAATACAAAGAAGCTTTTGATAAAGTTGAGTATTTAACAGAATTTACACCATCTAAGGAAACTGTAACAATGTTAAATCCAGATATGATACTTACCTGGGGATCTTTATTTTCAGATGATAATTTAGGTGATGTAAATACATGGATAGAAAAAGGATGTAATACATACATAAACACTAATACAAGAAGACAAGAAGGTTCAAGCAGAACTATAGAAAATGAAATGACTGACATATTAAATTTAGGGAAAATATTTAATATTGAAGATAAAGCTCAAGAAATAGTTGATAATATGCAAACAAAAATAGATGCAGCTTTAGAAGCATCTAAAAATCAAAAATCACAAAATGTATTAATAGTGGAATTTTTAGGTAATGACATATCAAACTATGGAGAAAATAGTTTAGGTGGAGATATGGTTAAATCTTTAGGTGGAAACTTAGTGGCTAAATCTCAAAGTAAATTAGGTAAAGAAGATATAGTATCTTTAAATCCAGATGTAATATATGTAGTTTATATGCCTTATTCAGGTGATGACCCTCAAAAAGTAAAACAAGAAAACTTAGATAAATTATTAAAAGATGAATCATTTAAAAGCTTAGATGCTGTTAAAAACGGAAGAGTTGTGCCATTAATGCTTGGAGATATGTATGCTTCAGGAGTAAGAACAGCTAATGGAATAGAAACAATATCACAAGGATTATATCCATCTTTAAATAAATAATGAAAAATCAAGAATCTAGTTATAAAAGTAGGCCTTTTTATTTAGGCATAAGTGTAATATTATTAGTATTACTTATAGGGTCAGTGATGGTAGCAGTTACTATGGGAAGTGCCCAAATTTCTGTTACAGATGTTTATAAAGTTATAGGATATGAACTTTTTAAAATTAAAAAATTTAGCGATTATGCTAGTGGGCCAATACATGATGTTATATGGCTGATTAGATTTCCAAGGGTAGTTTTAGCAATTGCCATAGGAATGGGTCTTACTGTAAGTGGTGTAATTATGCAGGCAATAGTTAAAAATCCACTGGCAGATCCTTATATTCTTGGAATTTCATCAGGGGCATCCCTTGGTGCCACATTTGCCATAATGCTTGGATTTGGAGCAGTATTAGGTGGTAATTTTGTGGGAGTAATGGCATTTATAGGGGCTATGTTAGTTTCTTTTGGTGTTTTAATTTTGGCAAATATTAAAGGAAGTGCCAATTCATCAAAATTAATTTTATCGGGAATGGCTCTTAGTGCAGTATGTTCCTCATTTTCAAATTTTATAATATATATAGCAAATGATAAAACAGGAATGCAAACTATTTCTTATTGGCTACTTGGAAGTCTTGCAGGAGCTAAATGGGAGAGAAATATAATAATTTTACCTATAGTAATTATTGCTTGTGTATTTTTCTGGAGTAGATATAGAACACTAAATTTAATGTTGTTAGGAGATGAAGTGTCTATTACTTTAGGGACAAATTTACATAAACCAAGACATATTTATTTGATAATTACATCAATGATTATAGGAATTTCTGTTTATTGTGCAGGTGTTATTGGGTTTGTAGGACTTATAATACCTCATGCTGTTAGAATGATTGTGGGAACAGATCATAAGAAATTAATTCCCATATCTGTTTTAGTTGGAGCTATATTTATGGTGTTGGCTGATATTTTAGCAAGAATAATAATTCCAAATGCAGAAATGCCTATAGGAATTTTAATATCCATGATAGGTGCGCCAGTATTTATTTACTTAATGGTGAAAAGGTCTTATGGATTTGGAGGTGCCAATTAATGAATATAACTGCAGAAAATATAAAAATGAAAATAGGAGACAATGAAATATTAAAAGGTGTCTCTATAGATTCAAAAAACAGAGAATTTGTGGGAATCATAGGCCCAAATGGAAGTGGAAAATCTACTTTGTTAAAATCCATATATAGAATATTAAAGCCAAATGATGGATGTATTAAATTGGATGATATGGATATTTCCAAAATGAGCATCAAAGAATCTGCTAAAAAAATGGCTGTAGTTTCTCAACATAATTATTATAATTTTGATTTTACAGTTAAAGAAGTTGTTTCTATGGGAAGGTCACCTCATAAAAAGAACTTAGAGCGTGATAATATTGAAGATTTTGAAATAGTAAAAGAATCACTGCAAAAAGTGGGAATGAGTGAATTTAGCAATAGAAGTTTTTCCACATTATCGGGGGGAGAACAACAAAGAGTAATTTTGGCTAGAGCATTGGCTCAAAAAACTCCATGCTTGATTTTAGATGAACCTACAAATCATTTAGATATTAAGTATCAATTGTCCCTTTTAAACATAGTGAAAAGCTTAGATTTAACCGTAATATCGGCTATACATGATTTAAATATTGCATCAATGTATTGTGATAGATTATTTGTTATGAAAGATGGACAAATTGTGGCAAGTGGAACACCACAAGATATATTAACAAAAGAATTAATAAAAGAAATCTACGAAATAGATGTGGAGATAATAAAGGATTCAAAAAATCAAACTCATATTTTATATAGTAGATAATTTAAAGACAAAAATCCATGTATTATAATTTATATACATGGATTTTTGTTGTAATTTAGTATTTATCTTGGCTTTTAGAAATTATCTCTCCTGTGTTTGCGTCAATTTTATAATCATATTCTTTATTGTTGTGTTTAAATTCTATTTCATAAGCTGGAGTATTATTTTTAATATCTATATCTATTTTATCAAAGAAAACTTGATCTGCTTTTAGATTGGCATCTTTTAAAGCAATTTCTTGTGCTTGAGACTGAGTTATTTTATAATTCGTATTTATATCGTAATTTTTGGTATCTTCATCAAATTCTATGATTTCTCCAGTTATTGCATTGATTTCATAATCAAATTCTTTGTTTTCAAAAGAAAATTCTATATTATATATTTCAACACCATCATCAACTTCTAAATTTTCTTTAAGGAAGTTAACTTGATTTTCTTTTAAATTAGCATGTTTTAAGGCAATTTCTCTTGCTTGTTCTAAGCTTATTTTGTTTTGTAATTGATTGTTTTGTACTTGATTATTTTTTGTCTGATTGTCTTGTGTTTGGTTAGTCTTTGATGGCGAATTGCTACATCCTATAAGTGATAAACAAAACATACAGAAGATTGTTAATAGTACTATTTTTTTCATATTTATCCTCCAATTATGTAAAATTATTTATATTTATTTTTACCGACAATATATAATATATATACTTGAAAATTTAGTAAATAAAGCATTTACTTGTGAAAATCATAATTTTATACTATTATTATATCATAATTTTTTAAAAAATTGGGGTGGAATTAAATGGAAAAGGTATATGAATTTTTAAAAAATTGTTGGACTTATTATTTGGCTACAGTAGAAGGAGATCAACCTCGTGTTCGTCCCTTTGGAACTGTTGATATATTTGAAGTAAAGCTTTATATTCGCCAGAAGATGATAATATAGAAGTTCTTTACTTTGAAGATGCAACAGCTACATTTTCTTCATTTACAGAAGAGCCGTCTGTTATTAATTTTTAATAATATAATAAAGAAATACTCCATTTTATGTTAGATTAATAACAATTTCTATCATAAGATGGGGCATTTTTTTATGTAACGCACATGTAACGCCTATTAAATTTTTTGTAACAAAAATGTAACGCTAGAGAAAGAGTTAGAGAAAGATATAGATATAGAGCAAGAGATAGAGCCAGATATAGACCCTTAAGATAAAGGAAGTTGGTCACTTGGCATGTAGGCGGGAAAATTTATAAAAATCACTAGACTTTTTGAAAAATTCAATTACAATTAAATTAAAAATACCGGTTAAAAGTTTTGGACAACTATCCGAAATTAAAAAACACTTTTATAAGCAAAAGGATAAATAGTCATTTTACTAAATTTAAATAAATTCACGTTAAATCAAAATATCCTAAAAAATTGCAAATGTATAAAATATCACTGGATAAGTAAAATATTTATGAATAGAGCATGATAAAGGGAAGGAGTAGGAGACTTCACAAACAAAGTTCATATGACAGTATTAGGTGTTATAATGTTGTGAAGTAGAATATGACGAAGATATCAAGGCGAGGATATGAAGAAAATGACAAAAGATCTTTTTCACCAAAAGAATTAATAAGATAATTGATAAAACAAAACAAGCTATAGAATTAATTAATGCAGATGTAATTTTGGAAAAACTAGATAATGTGGTTAGTAGCAATGCAGTGATTATTGATAAGTGCATTAGTTATTTTAATTTAAGTAGAGAAATAATAAAAAATACATATATAAAAATAATATTATATATTTGAATAAATATTAAAGGTAGACTAATACAAAAAGGAAGCTAAATATATGCCAGCTTCTTTATATGGTATAATTTAGATTTTTAATCTTGACTATATGATAATATATTTCCTGTATTAAAATCTATTTCATAATCATATTCTATATTTCTATATGTTGAATAAAGTTCATTAAATTAAGCAAACTAATTTATGATAAAATTTAGCAATAGGAGAAGATAATGTTTACGAAAATATTAAATATATCCATGAGAAGTACTTTGATAGTGGTAGTGCTTTTAATATTAACTAGACTACTTGGGAAAAAACAAATGAGTCAATTGACTTATTTTAACTACATAACCGGTGTTACTATGGGGTCTGTGGCAGGGGACTTTATAAGTGAAGTTAATATGCCCGTGGTAGATGCCCTGGCATCTTTAATTGCCATTTGTATCTTAACAGAGTTAAATTCTTTCATAGCATTAAAATCTACATCTTACAGAAAAGTTATGGATGGAGATGATATAATCTTAATCAAAAAAGGTAAGATAATTAAGCCAGCATTGAAATCATGTAGAATGAGTGTGAATATTTTATTAATGTTACTTAGACAATCAAATACATTTTCTGTGGAAGAAGTGGAGTATGCCATATTGGAGACTAATGGCAGTTTAAGTGTAATGAAAAGACAACAAGCTCAACCTATTATTAAATCGGATTTAGATATAAAAGCAGAAAAGATAAAAAACTTACCGAGGGAAGCTATTTCTGATGGTAAGATTATGAAAGCAAATCTCAAAGAATTAAATAAAGATGAAGAATGGTTAAAAAATGAATTAAGAAAAAATAATATTGAGTCTGTAAAAGATGTTTTTTATGCAGAAGTTAGAAGTGATGGAACTTTATATATTTCAGAGTAATTTATATAAAAATAACTTTAAACAAAACTGTTTAAAGCTATTTTTATTTGCTATATATTAAATGTTTCACCTTCACTATTTATATCTATAATTTTATCTTTATAAGAAGTAGCATAAGGTGAGTTTTTTAGTTTTTGTGATAAAGAGTATGTTCTCCAAAAATGCATTGGAAAAGCTAAGTTAGTATTAGTATTTCTCATGAAATAGTCAAAACCTAAGTAGTAGAAGTTTCCTTGTCTAGAATCAAGAGGAAGGAAAGCCACATCTATAGATTTTTCTTTTATTTTATCTATGGATTTTTTAAATAAGTTTTCAGCATATTTATTGTCTTCAGGAGTGTTTTCTCCTTCCCAGTGCCACCAGTTTAAGTCACCAGCATGATAAATTGTTTTATCTTCAACTTTTACAATAAATGCTACACCTAAATCGCTTGATTCAAGAGTTTTTATTTCTAAATCATCAACTAAAAGTCTTTCATTTGCTCCCATAAATTTTATATTATCTTTTTTAGGAACGTGTATATCATTTGACAAAATATAAGTCACATTAGGATGTGTTTTTTCTAAATCAAAAATAGCTTTGTCAAAATGATCGTAGTGAGAATGACTTGAAAATACATATAATTTTTTGTTTTCATCAAATTTAGGAAGATTTCCTTTGTAATAATCAAAAAGCAATATGCATTTATTTATTTCCACACTAAAACTGCTATGGTGAATATATGTTATTTTCATAAGTTAACCCCTTTATATTCAAATTTATTTTCCACTTAACCAAATGTTAAAGTCCACATTTAAAAATTCTTCAATATCTTTTGCACATTTACTGCTTAAAGTAGCAACTCTACCTTGAGAAATTACATAAGGATTTATGTATCTTCTTTTGGCAGGAATATTAACCCAGTAGCCTTTATCAGGTTTTGTTTTGTTAGTTAAAACTTGAGAAAAACTTCTAAATTCATCCCACATTGCTTTTAACTGTGAATCTTTTTCTAATTTTATTATAACTTCACTTTCTATGGAATATAAGTCATTTATATTTATAACTTTTTTGTCTACTGCTAATTTTAGTAAATCTGCTAGATACTGCATAGAAAATCTATCAATATCTGAAGCGTATACTTTTGAATTAAGTAAAGCTGCATGAGTAAAATCAACAGCTTTGTCTAGAGAATTAAAGGAAATTTCATCTTCTCCCAGTTCATTTTTGCTAACACTTAAATCATCGTATATTTCTTTTAACTCTTCTAAAGATCTAAATCCATAATAAAAGGCATTTCCAATAGTGTATTCTAGTCTGTCAGCAGAAAGTAGAGGAGAATCATTATCTGCTATGGGATACATATGATAATCGTAAACATCTTTAGTAGTTAAGTTGTATTTTTTTAATATTTTTTGTATTTCAGCAGAGTTTTCTATAATTTCCTCTGTTTTTTCTTCTGTAGATTCTTGATTTTCATGATCTCCATTTAAAAAATCAATAACATGGGCAAATGCTGGAGAACTTATATCGTGTAAAAGTCCTGCTATGGATTGTTTTATATCCTTTGTAAAATGCCAAATAATAAGGGCAACACCAATGCTGTGGTCGTATCTAGTGTAATCTTTTCCCTTAGCGAAAATAGGAAAACTAGTGTACTCACATCCACAATTCATACCCACATTTTTAAGTCTTTTAAATTCAGTTGTATTTATTATTTCCTCCACAAATTGAGGGATGTCTTGGCTATATATGTTTAATAAATTCAATTAAAAGCCTCCTTTAATGTTTAATGTTGATTAGATAAATATTATATAACAGTATTTATTTACTTACAAACTAAAAATCCCAACTAATTATAAAATTAGTTGAGATTTATTAAATATACATCAAATATATAAATTAATTTTATTTAAAATTTAACTTTTATATTTTCTCTTTCATTGTCATTTTCTATTTCAAAGAAAGGCTCTTTACTAAATTTAAAAAGAGAAGCTATGATGCAAGTGGGAACTTTTTGAATAGATGTATTTAAAATTCTAACTGCACCATTATAATATCTTCTTGATTTTTCTATTTCTGATTCGATAGTTTGCAATTGTTCTTGTAAATTTAAAAATTGGCTGTCTGCTTTTAAGTTAGGATAATTTTCTGATAACATTAATAATTTACTTAAAGCATTTGACAACTCACCTTCATATTTAGATTTATCTTCTATGGGAGCAGAAATTGCTTTATTTCTTGCTTCAATAACTTGATTTAAGGTAGTTTTTTCATGAGAAGCATATCCTTTTACAGTTTCAACTAAGTTTGGAATTAAGTCATATCTTTTTTTCAAAAATACATCTATAGTAGAAAGACCTTCTTTTACCTTCATTCTGAAACTTATCAATTTATTATAAGTTGCTACTGCCCAAATTAAAATTATAACAACTAAAGCAATAATTATATATTTAACCATAAATTAACCTCCTTTTATTTATAATTACCAACTGGAGCCGCCACCACCTCCACCGCCACCACCGGAAAATCCTCCGCCACCAAATCCATCAGAAGAAGATGATGGAGCGTAAGCTGAGCTACTTACGGTAGAAGTAATATTATTTAAACTGCTATTTAACATACTTATGGCATAGATATCATTCATTGGATAATAAGTATTGTAGAAAGGTGGTTGTTGCATTGATATCTTATCAAATTTATCTATCCATTTTTTAGTTACACCTAGCACCTGTGCAAAAGGAAGTGTATTGTAAAAATAATAAGGATCATCTTCTAGTAAAGCTTCTAATCTTTCCTTTTCTGCAACCTCAATAAAATTCTTAAAGCCTTCTATTTTTGCTAGAATGTCTTTACCATAATCACTTCTAGATACAATTAATCCACATAAAACTATATCAATTATTGATATTAATAAAGTTATAATAGTACTACTTACAGATAATTGATTGTACAATGAAATGAAAATATTAATAATTATATATATTAATAATAAAAGTGATTTCAACAAAATTGATTTAAATTTATTTTCACTTATATATTTATTTTTGCTATTATTTTTAGATATACTGATAAATAAATTACTAAAAATTAAAAATGATACTATTAAAATAAGCGACATAAATAAGGATGAAGTTAAATTATGAGATAATATGCCGTTATATATGAAATTTAAAAGTATAATAATAATAGGCAACAAACTTATCAATCTAGCTTTTTTTATGGAATGTCTATTAATCAAGTCTTTTTCATTTTTAAAATAATCTTTTACGTCTTTTCTAGAAGAATTAATGCTTTCTATGGTAGCGTCTTCAAGTTGTTCATCTGTAACACTTTTATCGTCTCCAGCTTTAAATAAATCTTTAAATATTGTTTTTTCATATTTTTTATGTTTATCATCAAGCTTATTAATTTTTTCCAACATAAAGCTTTTATCTTTATTTATAGTAATTTTAGGCTATGTTTTAAATAAATGTTGATATTTTTATATTTTATCATAAAAAAGCAGGGGTAGTATTACCTCTGCTTTTTAGTTCGTATTTTATTAAAATCATACACATTATTTCATTAATAACTCTTTCTCAATCTCTTCTATACAATCTATATATTCCTTTGCGTATTGATTTTCACCGTGAACTTTTCTTATATCCTTAATTATATTTTCTTTAGTTCCAAAAAAGCGAGATATTGTTAAAATAGGTAAATAGCTTACAATTTTAAAAACTATTACATCTTCATATTTAATATAATAAACAACACAGCCTTCAGAACCGACACTTTTTCCATCAACAAAGAAGTATTCATTAAGATGTTTATCTATAAATCCAAATTTATCGCCTATTACAATTTCAGCTAAACCTTCTTTAAAGCGTTTTGCATAATCATACTTCAAGGGAACAACTTCGTATCCTTCTTCATTTATATAACCATATATATCAAGCTCATCATTAACTTCTGCTCTAACTAACACAAATCCATCATTAAAAGAACCTATACCATTATATTTATCCATCATTTTTTTCATTGGCTCTGTTAGCTTACTTCGTGATAATTATAATAAAAAACAACCATACCTTAGTAATTTCAATCTCTAAGGTATGGTTGTTTAATTTATTGCAAGTAGTTCGAATTATATTAATATTGTTTAATACTAATAAAATTAATTATTAGTATTAATTTTATACTTATCAAATCTAAAAGTAACAGTAAATTTCACAAAGTATACAATCCAAATAACAATCGATATCCATAAAACTAATTTAGATATTAGAACATAGCCAATTGCTCCTACTAAAAGTATTAAAGCTAATTTTAACATTATTATTCCATAATCTTTACTTAGTTTAAATTCATCATATAATTCTCTTTCATTTTTTGATATGAAATAATATCCAGTGATTAATATGGATGCTTTATCTTTAAGAAGAAAAAACATACATGATACGAATAATAATGCACATGACATAAATAATGAAATTTTCAACATACTAATTCCCCCCTTCATTTCATTCGTAATATATAACAATTGCGAACTTAATTATATTATATATTATTAATCACTAAGTTAGCTATCAGAATCTATTTTCAATCCATTTTAATTATATATTGACAGTTTCACAGGCTTATGTAATAGACTTTATATTAACTTCGCAAAATGCGTATAATATTGCAATCATCTAAAATCTAAAATAAATCAAATATATTAAAAACTCCCACATCGAAATTTAAATCAACATGGGAGTTTTTATCTATTTTACAAGTTTTTCTCTCTCTTCTATACTATGATATTCTGTAACCTTATGACCAATTCTTCCGATAAAGTTAGACATTGCTCTGATTTCATTTATAGCTTTATCTTTTTCTATTCCTTCTGTTACTAATTCTCTACGGCCAACATTACTGTATTTGTAAGTTACATATTTATCTCCAACTTTCCAAACTTCTCTTCTCTCACTACCTACTCCAGTTTTATAGTCTATTTGTGTACCATATACTAATTCTTTTTCGCCAAGTGCTTTAAATTGTAGTTCTATTGCAAATTCATCTTCGATATCTTTTTGTTTATTTAAAATTGGAAGTTTATTATATATTTCAATAGCATCATAAAATCCTATTTCATCTCTTTCAGTTTTATCAAATACTATAAGTGGCATTTGTTCAACATCATTAAGTTCATTAAACTGGATTTTGCACATAGAATCTATATCTGCATATAATCCTGATGCATGCATAGATTTTATAAAGTTTAATATCTCTTCAAGACCATCTAATCTCTCGAATGTTATAAGTTTTGCATCATGTGTCATTACCTTTTCTACGCTTTTGAAGAATTTAAGTACACTATTTGCAACAACTATTGAATTTTCAACCTCATCTATGCTCCAAAAGCTTTTTAATTTAGGTAAATTAGTAATTTCAAGCATTGATCTATTAGATATAACTAAATCAAATTTTTCTTCTTTAAAGAATTTGTCCACTTTTTTTGCATCAACTGCTTCAAACTTTACATTCTCAACCCCTAGTTTTTGAGCTATTTCCTCTGCACATTTAATTCCCTTTTTACACTTATCCACACCAATTATTTCTGAATTTGGATAAAGATTTGCAATAAAACAAGTAGTTATACCATTGTCACATCCTAAATCAAGTATTTTCTTTCCATCTAGGTTTTTATCATATGAATTTTTAAAATCTATAAACCATGCAAAAAATTGTCTATATAAATCATAGTAATATCCGGCAAAATCCATAGTCGTTTCTAAATCTTTATTTTTTACTGTGTATATTTTTCCGTTTCCTTTATCTTTTCTAAGAGCTACTGCCAAATCCAAATCTTGTGTTAAATTCACCTTATGCTTTTCATCTATTTTCTTGAAAAATTCATCTCTATCATTTTCCTCTAGTATTCCTAATTTTTCAAAAAACTCCCCTATCACATTGTTGTTTAATTGTTCCATAATGCTAAATTTCTCCTTTAATATTCCCTTTTCCCATTTTATCTCTTATCAATAACTACTCTATACAACCCCATAAAAATTATTTTTAGTATATCGTAATTATGCCTATTTATATTATAACGTTTTTTATATTCATTTGCATTTTATTCCAACATATAGTTTTTTAATATAAAAAGACCAGGTATTGCTACCTAGCCTTTCGTTTTATAGTTCATTATTAAAGAATATTTTTACTTCGCTGTCTTTGAAGTCAATTCTGTAATAGTCGTATTCGTCATCTTCATCATAATACTCAGTAAACATGTCGAATGCTTCTGTATCATGGACCAATCTTTCAATAGAGTCTACTTTAAATTTTTCCATATTAACATTTGTGTTGAAATATATACCAGTTATCCCCTTGTTTGTGTCCATCTTTAGCGAACTCGCATCATTTAAATATATGTCAAATGCGTTAGTTGTGATATATATACATTCTAGATCCTTTTGAGTTATTCTTTCTAACTCTGCTAAAATTTCTTCTGGTTTTATTATTTCCATCATGTTATACCCCTCCCATTTTGGTCTTTAATTTTAGTATACCACAATATTCCAGTTAAGAAACATTATTTACAAGTTTATATTATTTTTCAGATTCAGATAAATTTTTTAGGAGTAAATCAAAAAAGACATGCTCCTAAGAACATGCCTTTTTTGATATATAATAATAATTATCATAAATTATTGAGCTTGCTTTAATTCTACATCACTAGCCATATATCTCTTAGCTGCTAAGCAAGAACCTACCCATGAGAATAAAGTTACTGCTGTTAATACTAATAATAACATCCAAGCTAATGTATATGAGCCATTTAAGTCATACATTGATGCTACTAATAATGATCCTAGTGAAAGACCAACTTGAGTAGCACTGTTTACCATTCCATATGCTTCTGGATATTTTTCCATTCCAAATACTTCAGAAGTTACTAGTGGTGGTATAACTGTTCCTATTGCATTACCAAATCCGAATACAACTGCCATTATGTAAAGCATATTTGTATTTTGACCAAGTAGCATGAATACAAATGCTAAACCAAACATTATACATCCATATGTTGCACTTACTACAACACCAAATTTATCATTTATCCATCCTATGAATATTTTACCGAATATACCAACTAATGAATATAGTGATATTATTGCAGCTTGTACTGATGCACCGTGTAATTCTTCTAATGCTGGTGGGAATTGTCCTAATGCTCCTGAGTTTATTATACCATTAGCAAGCATACCAACTATCATTAATAAGAAGAATAACTTAGTTTTTGATTCTTTTACTGATATAAGAACACCTTGTTTTTTAGTGCCTTGTTTAGCATTGTTAGCTGCTTGTTTTTCAGCTCCATATGCTTTTAATCCCATTTGTTCTGGAGATTTTTTAAGTACAAATAATGCTACTGGTAATGCTACAACAAGTATTATTCCTGCCATTATTAAATATGTATGTCTCCATCCATAGTTTTGAAGTAAGTTAGTTACTATTGGACTGAAGATTGTTCCTCCAAGACCTATACCTGCCATTGTCACACTCATTGCGATTCCACGTTTTTCAACGAACCAATTTGTAACCATCATAGATACTGGTATTAATGTTGAGTTTAAGTAGAATAAACCAACGAAGAATGATGACATATATAAATGTATTGGACTTTTAGCTAAAGAATATGATGCATATGCTAATACAAATCCGATTATACTGATTGATTGTATCTTACGCATATTTCCTTTTGCAAGATTCTTTGAAACTATTGGCGATATAAATATCCCAAGACCTTGAACTATTGTATTTGCTAGAGTGAATGCACCCCTAGATATATTCATTTCTGTTGTTACTTGTATTAAAAATTTATTACTTAATGACATGATTGGCGGAACCATTGTCGTTGTTATTAGTACACATCCTAAAACAACCCACCAACCGTAAAATATTTTACTGTTTTTATTGTTTTCCATGTTGTAAATTTAAATTTACTGCTTTAATAAAATTTAAGATACTAGTATTCTATTATTCTATGCAGCAAATTTTCCTTTCTAATATATATTAATTAAATTGTGTTTTATTTATTATTAGATTATTACTTTTACTTTTTTATATAAATAAATATTGTTTATAATTTCAATCTCGATAATAGTCGTAATTTTCTAAATCTTTCAATTGTAATTATTTATGGTTTCTTAACCATTCAAATGCACATTGTGCATGCATTGCTGCCCCCCAAGTCATTGCTGATTCATCGAATAAAACTTTTGGGTTGTGGTGTGGATATGGATTATCTTTTACACGTGCTTGTAATAATAAATATACTGTTGGCACTTTTTCAGATATAAACGCCATATCGTCTGATGGTGTTATTCTAAAGTTATCGTTAGCAAGAGTAAGTCCCTCTATTTCACTTAAATATGTTTTTACTTCTTCTAACATTTCTGGATTTACATAAATTGATGGTACATCTGAAAGAACTTCATATTCAACAGTTGTTCCATACATTTCTCCTGCAGATTTAACTATAGTTTGCATTCTATTTACTAATTTTGCTCTAAGTTCTGCATTATAAGTACGAAGAGTTCCTTGTATAACTACTTTGTCTGGTACTATGTTTGGAGTATTTCCTCCTGAGAATTGACCAAATGTTAAACTAGCAGTTTCTTTTGGTGGAGTTTCCCTTGATACTAATTGTTGGAAAGCTGTACATATGCTCATTCCTACATTTATTGGATCTATGCCTAAATGTGGCATTGCTCCATGACAACCTTTTCCGTTTACTGTTATTTTAAATCCATCACATGACGAACTGAAGAATCCTGGAGCGCAAGCATAGTTTGATGCGTCATAGTCTAACATCATGTGCATACAAGATGCTACGTCTACATCTTCAAGTACTCCTGCTTCTATCATTGCTTTTGAACCTAAAAAGGCTTCTTCATTTGGTTGGAACATTAATCTAACATTACCTTCTAATTCATCAACGTTTTCTTTTAGTATTTGTGCTGCTCCTAATAATATTGCTGTATGCATATCATGTCCACAATTGTGCGCTGCATTTGTTTTAGATGTGAATTCTAAAACGTTTTCCTCATTCATTGATAATGCATCCATATCAGCACGAAGTAGATAAGTTTTTCCTGGTTTCTTACCTTCTATTAATGCAGTTACTCCTGATTTGCATATTTCTTTTGGCTCAAGACCTATTTCTTGTAATCTATCCATAACATATTTTGTAGTTATAGGTAAATCAAATCCTACCTCAGCATTTTGATGTAAATAACGTCTGTCACTTTTCATCGATGCTTCTAGCTCTTGTGCTCTCTTTAAAAATTTGTTCATGTTATTTTCCTCCCCACTATTTGGGTATTTTTAAAACTAATCGTTTTGATATGCAAAATATTACATTATTTCGACAAATTTGTCAATTTTTTTTATTAAAATCATTTTTTTACATGTTTTAATTTTAAAGTATATTTTATATTATTATTTATTATTTAATTCAAAAATAAGAAAAAGGTAATGTTTTTAATGCATTACCTAATTATTTTTTTATTAAAATTTTTTTAATTTTTTATTTTAATTTGAAGTTTTCTTTGTTGAATTTATTTTATTTTTTCTTTTAGGTGTTCTTCCTTTATTAGAAATAATTTCATCTCTTATAAGATTTTTTTGTTCTTTTTTTCTTTGAAGTCTTATTGCATCTTCTTTTTCTTTATCCCTTTTTTGCTTTTGCTCAAGTAATTCTTTAGCATATTCTTCAAAATCATCATCTTTTGCTTTAACAAAATCTTTAAATATATCTGGAAATAAAAATTCTTTATGATTATCCTCAGAGAAGTCAACTACTATATATGATACTCCATTCTTCACTTTATAGTCTGATATTATTCCTTCACCCAAATGTTTATGTACTACTTTTTTCCCCATTATATCCATTTTATCTTCCACCTCGATTTAATATTATATATTTTTAATTCTCATAAAACTGGTTTCTGCTTAAATTGGAAAGTCTCTATATTTTAATTATATCTCATTTGTTAAAAAAAATTAATCAAACTATCAAAATAAAATTTTTCTTTTTTAGATAAAAACACCTCACAAAATGTGAGGTGCCTTATATATTTAAAAATTATATTCTATTTTACTGTAGTAGTTTTTGATACAGTTATATAATTAGTTTTAGTCATTTTTACAGTTATTTTTTTACTTTTTGATTGTTTAGGTATTTTTATTGAATATTTTCCATTTTTAACTGTAGCTGATTTCCCTATTTGTTTTCCATTAACATAAGCTTTTACTGTTGCTCCATTTAATCCTTTTCCAGTTACTGTAGTTGAAGTAGTTTTTATATTATTAACTGTAAAAGTTCTTATTTCTTTGTATTCAACATCTACAACTTTTAATTTTGAAGCATATCCATCTTTGCTTATTTTAACCATTATAGAATCATATTCTTCTTGAGTTGGTATTTTTACACTATATTTTCCATTTTGATCAACAGTTGTTGTATAAGTTTTAAATTCTGAAGTTACAACTTTTACAGTTGCTCCTTTTAATCCAGTTCCACTCACAACGTTTGCACCTGGAAGAACTGCATCAACTGTAAATGGTGATATAGTTTTTAAAGCTGTTGATTTAACAGTAGATGTAATTGTTGATGTACCTTTTGTTGCAGTAACAACTACAGCATAAGAACCTGCTTTTAATTTAAGATCTGTAGTTAATTCTTTGTTATCTTTCTTTTCATTTACAACAAAATCTTCCCAAACTGGTTCTAATTCATCACTAGTTATCGCAACTTCAAATACTTGTGCATTTGTATTAGCTTTTAGTTGTATGCTAGTTTCTTTTGCAACATCTAATTGATAAATATGCATTGCTAAATCCCCGTCAACTTTTACAGTTTTAGTTTGTCCAATTTTCATTGTTCCTGTTTTCATTTCTATTTCAGGATCATCTTTCCCTAAAATATCTTCTAGTATGTCTACAATACTTGATTCAGCTGGTCTATTCGTAGACTGTGCAGAAATCGGTATCACACATGTGAATATCATCATAAATGACATCACTAAAGATAATAATTTTTTCTTCATTTGCAAAAACAACACCTGCTGTTTGTTCTCCATCTCTAAGGGTTGTATCTACTATATACACTTTTCTATTATCATCATCACATCTAATAGCCATTTTTTTGCCCCCTTTAATTTTTATATAAATACATATAAAAAACACGCATCAAATCCCATTATTTTCTATATTATATTTATTTTTACATTTTATCATATCAACACTTTTTTCTCAATATATACCATTATAAAAATTATTATTTTTTCTAAAAATTGCAAGTATAATATTTATAAATTCATTTTAA
>USRS01000054.1 GCA_900557165.1 uncultured Clostridium sp. | reverse complement strand
ACGCTATAAACTAGCTTACTTCGGATAACCAAGGATAACAGAGGTAAACAGAGGATAAAGAAAAAGACCTACAGCGGTAAGGTAGATCGAAAATTTTTAAAGAACTTAAAGAAGGGGGTATAGAAAACCCACTCATAAAACGAATAGGAAAACGAGTTAAAAAACAGTACCCCCTAAAAGAAAAATAGATACACTTTATATTATATACACTAATCTTTATTATATATTTTATTTATTATATATTTTACTTTTTCAGGCAAATATATTTTCATATTTTGTATCTCCTTCACTTGATGATAAGCTTATTAAAAAAAGTTATTTTATTTCGTCAAATATATAATTTGACTTATATTTTTAATTTATGTACTTATCAAAAAATAAAGCCTCCTAAATAAATAGAAGGCTTACTGTAATCAATTTAAAATTTATTTAACCATACTATGTTCTAATCTTAATTTATCGGCAATCATTGCTATAAATTCAGAGTTTGTTGGTTTTCCTTTAGTATTGTGAACTGTATAACCAAATAATTGATTTATTGTATCAACCTTACCTCTACTCCACGCTACTTCTATGGCATGTCTTATGGCTCTTTCTACTCTACTTGGAGTAGTGTTATATTTTTTTGCAATACTTGGATATAGTTCTTTAGTAACTGCTCCTAAAAGTTCTACATTATCGATAACCATTTTTATAGCTTCTCTCAAATATAAATATCCTTTTATATGAGCTGGAACACCTATTTCATGAATTATATTTGTAATTTCAGTTTCTATATTTCCTGTATTTTTAACATAATCACTTCTTGTCATTTGTACATTTTGATTTTGTCTTACTTTTGGTTCTCCACCTACAACTTTATTTGTTACTAATTCTCTAATTCTATTTATGAATATAACAAAATCAAAAGGTTTAACTATATAATAATCAGCTCCTAAGTTTATTGCTGTTTGAGTTATTTTATCTTGACCAACTGCAGATAATACTATTATTTTTGGTTGTTTTGGAAGATCCATTGAATTTAATTTTTCAATTACTCCTAATCCATCTAAATGCGGCATTATTACATCTAATACTAATAAGTCTGGTTGAGTTTTTTGCACTAAATCTAATGCTTCTATACCATCTTTAGCAATTCCTAATATTTCTATATCTTCTTCATTAGATAAGTATTCTTTTAATAACTGGCAAAAGTCTTTATTATCATCTGCTAATACTATCTTAATCTTTTCGTTCACTAAAATTCCCCCCAATAATAAGATTTTCTTATTTTTATTTTTTTATATCCTTACTCTTTTAGGTTTATTCGACACTGTAAAATTATATTCCTTCTAAGTGTTAAAATATTTTATTCTCATTTTACAATTTTAACATTTCATCAATAAAAATTCCATATCCTTTTTTAGAATTATGTTTAAATACATAGGTTAAACTGCCAATAAGTTTGTTATTTTGTATAATAGGCGCACCACTCATGCCCTTCACAATTCCTCCTGTATAGTCAATTAATTTATCATCAACTACTTTTATTAGCATATTATTTTCTTCTTTAATAATTTTTTCTATTTTTATTTCATAAGGCTCTATATTTCCTTCTTTTGATTGAAAAAGTATATAAGCATCTCCTACTTTTATATCATCTCTTTTCCCAATTTCAATAAGTGGAAGATCAAAATTGTAATTATAATTATAAAAATTACCTTTTATACCATCATTTGAGTTTATGTAAAAATTTCCAACAGAATTATTATAATCTATAATCGCCTTTATTTGTCCTGTATTATTATCTTTTTTTAAAATTTCTATATTTGATGCATTATATATATTTCCTTCTTTTATGTTCAATAATTTTTCTGTATCCATATCACAAATACCATGTCCTATGGCATAAAACTCATTTGTTATAGGATTATAGCAAGTAAGTGTACCTATACCTGATATTTTATCTCTTACCCAAAGATCTAACTTATATTTATTATTTTCTTTTTTTGTTTTTATTTTGTCTTTTTTTAATATATTATTTCTTTCAAATAATATATTAACTTCATCTCTTTGAAGTTTATTAATAATATTTGTAATATCTTCACTATTATTAATTTTTTGTCCTTCTATAGATATGATATTATCACCTATTTTTAGACCCCCAATATATTCTATATTTTTTTCTTCAAATCCTATAACTAAGGCTCCATCTGTATTTGCCTTAATTCCAACAATATTTCCAAGGGGATAGACATATTGTTTTTTTGATGAATTTTCATTCCTGAAAGTTTCTAATATCTCTTTATCTTTTGTTTTAAAAATAACTTCTGTACAAAATAGTGCAATAAAAATCAAAAATATACTAATAACTAATTTGTTTATTTGTTTCATAATTGACTCCATGTTCTTTTATTATTAATTTCTATATTATAATTCCATTAAATAATAAAATTATGTAACTAAAATTAGTTTTCATATAATAATCGTATTCAAATAAAAAAAGAATAGAAATTTCTTCTATCCTTTTTTATATATTAATGATTTTGTTTTGTTAAATTAACAATTTCTCTAGCATGCTCTATGGTAGTATCCGTAATATTGCTACCTGCAATAAGCCTTGCTATTTCATTTATACTGTCTTCATCTTTTAATTTTTTTATAGTTGTATAAGTTCTATTTTCATCGCTTTTTTTAGATATACAAAAATGTGTGTCTGCATTAGCTGCAATTTGAGGTAAATGAGTAATACATAATATTTGTTTTTTCTTTGCTATATTATGTAACTTTTCACCTACAACTTGAGCTGCTATACCACTTATCCCTGCATCTATCTCATCAAATACTATGGTATCTATTTCATCAATATCTGCAAGTATAGTTTTAAATGCTAACATAAATCTAGACATTTCTCCACCTGATGCAACTTTGTAAATTGGTTTTAAATCCTCACCTAAGTTAAATGATATCATAAACTCCACATCACAATTTCCATAAGGTGAATAACTTACTTCATTAAAATTAACCTTAAAACTAACACCTTTCATATCTAAAGATTTTAGTTCTTTTAATATAGCCTCTTCTAAATTTATGGCAACTTCTTTTCTTAAAGTCGTTAAAGCATCTGCTTTTTTACTTAATTCTTCCTCTAATACAATTAATTTATTTTTTAATTCTTCTGCCATTTCATCTCTATTTATTATTTCTTCTAATCTAGATGAAATTTTATCTTTATAATTAATAATATCTTCTATTGTATCTCCGTATTTTCTTCTTAAATTATTGATTTCATCAACTCTCACTTCAATTTGTTCTAATTCATAAGGTTCAAAATCAATATTTTCTTTGTAGTTTCTAAGGTCTCTGCAAGTATCTTGAAGTTCATACATAATTCGCTCTATAGTTTCACTATATTCATTTAAAACTTCATCATATTTGCCTATTTCACTTAATTCATTAGATGCCATTCCTATTAAATCTATGGCATTTACACTACCTTCATGTAGTTTTTCATAACTTAAATTAAGATTATTATATATTTTTTCACTATTTCTATATATTTCTCTTTGTTTTAATAAATCTTCATACTCATCTTTGCTTAAAGATGCTACTTCTATTTCATTTATTTGAAACTTTAATAAATCAATTTCTCTTTGTATTTCTTTTTCATCTTTATTTTCATTTAAAGTATTAAGTGCTTTTTTTATTTTATTGTACTCTGTATAAGTATTTTTATATTCTTCTTTTGGTAAATCAAGTTTTTTACCTCCAAATAAATCTAAAAACTTTAAATGAGTATCTTTGTTGAATAAAGCTTGATTTTGATGCTGACCATGTAAATCTATAAAAGTCAATGCTATTTCTTTTAAAATAGACATCTTTATAGTTCTTCCATTTATTCTAGCAACACTTTTACCATCTGCATAAATGATCCTAGTTATAATTAATTGATCATCTTCTAAATCTATTTCATATTCATTTAATATGTTTTTTAAGTTTTTACTTGGTGATGATACTATAATTTCTGCTATACCTTTTTCTGTGCCTTTTCTTAAAAAAGATTTATCATATTTATTTCCTAAACATAAACCAAGAGCCTCTATCATAATAGATTTTCCAGAACCAGTTTCCCCTGTAAGTATGTTTAGATTTTCGCCTAAGTTAACTCTGCTTTCTTCTACTAAAGCACAATTTTTCATATATAATTCAAGGATCATTTTATGCCCCCTTTATCATTATCTATTATTTATTTAAGTTATGAGACTCTTCTACAACCTCAACTATTTTTTTATCAAAAGCTTCTTTATCAAATACAAATCCATCATTATTATTTCTTAAATGAATTAAATATTCTATATTTCCTTCTGGTCCTTTTATTGGTGAGTAATCTAAGTTTAGTATGGCAAATCCATTTTCAATAGCAAACTCAGATATCATTTCTATAACTTCTATATGAATATTTTTATCTCTTACTACACCTTTTTTACCAACTTTTCCTTTTCCAGCTTCAAATTGTGGTTTTATTAAGGCAACAATTTCACCATCTATATTTAATAATTCTTTAGCCTTAGGTAAAACAAGTTTTAAAGATATAAAAGATACATCTATAGATGCAAAATCTGCAAATTCTTTTGTATCTTCTATAGTTACATATCTTATATTTGTTCTTTCCATGCAAACTACTCTTTCGTCTTGTCTAAGTTTCCATGCTAATTGTCCATATCCAACATCTATAGAAAATACTTTTACAGCACCATTTTGAAGCATACAATCAGTAAATCCGCCGGTTGATGCTCCTATATCCATACATACCTTATCTTTTAGAGTAACTCCAAAGTTTTTCATTGCTTTTTCTAATTTTAATCCACCTCTACTTACATAAGGAATTGGATTACCTTTAACTAATATGTTGGCATCTTCTTTAACTTCTGTTCCTGCTTTGTCGCATCTTTGATTGTCTACAAATACAAGACCTGCCATTATAGCTTTTTTAGCTCTTTCTCTACTATCAAAATATCCTTGTTCTACAAGTAAAATGTCAATTCTTTTCTTCATTTTATTATCCTTCTAATTATAATTTTTTTATTCTATCAGCTATTTGTTCATCAGACATTCCAATTGTGGCACATAATTCATCTACGCTTCCATGTTCCACAAATTTATCCGGAATACCTATATTTTCTATCTTCACATTATAATTATTATCTATTATAAATTTATTTATTCTACTTCCAAATCCACCACTTACAATATTATCTTCTATTGTTACAACCTTAGAATGTGTTTTAAGTAATTCACTTAATAACTCTTCATCCATTGGTTTTAAAAATCTAGCATTTACTATTGTTGGATTTATATTTTCTTTAAGAAGTATATCTCTAACACTTAAAGCTTTTTTAACCATATTGCCTATGGCAAGCACTAGTACATCACTACCTTGTTCTAGTACTTCATAAGTTCCAAGTTTTATTTCATCATAAGAACCCTTATTTATATAATAAGTATTTCCCCTTGGATATCTTATGGCAACTGGTCCATCTATTTTTGCTGATAAATCCATCATTAAATCTAGTTCTTTACTATCTTTTGGTGCCATAACTGTTATATTTGGCACTATATTTAAATAGCTTAAATCAAATACACCATGATGAGTTTCTCCATCATTGCCAACAAGGCCTGCTCTATCTATTAAGAAAGTAACATTCTTTTTAGTTATAGATATATCATGTATAATTTGGTCGTATCCTCTTTGTAAAAATGATGAATAAACTGCAAAATAAGGTTTCATACCTTCTTTTGCAAGACCTGCTGCAAAAGTTGTAGCATGTTGTTCTGCAATTCCCACATCATAATATCTATATGGATATGATACTGCAAAATGATTAAGACCTGTTCCAGATGGCATAGCCGCTGTTATGGCAACTATTGATTCATCTTCATCAGCCATTTTTACTAGTTTTTTACCAACATGACTAGATATACTTTCTGATGAAGAAGATTTTAAGCCCTCTTCTATATTAAATTTAGACACACCATGATATTTATCTGGTTTTTGCTCTGCAAATTTATAACCTTTACCTTTTTTTGTTATTACATGCAGTAAAACCGGTCCTTTTTTATTTTTTGCTTTGTTTAATATATCTACTAATTCTTTCATATTGTGGCCATCAATAGGTCCATAATACTTAATTCCAAAAGATTCAAATAGTTCACAATCTTGTGGTGTGAATTTACTTATAATTCCATCTTTAAATTTATCTGCTTTTTTATATATATAATTGCCAGTTTTAGTCATTGAAAATATTTTTTCTATTTGATCTTTCACTTGATTTGCTTTAGCATTTCTTATTATACTCGATAAATACCTTGACATGCCTCCTACATTTTTGTCTATAGACATTTCATTGTCATTTAAAATTATTATCATTTTTTTATTTAGATACCCCAAATGATTTATAGCCTCTAAAGCCATTCCTCCTGTTATTGAACCATCTCCTATAACAGAAACAACATTAAAATCTTCCCTTTTTATATCTCTAGCACATGCTATTCCAAGTCCTACTGAAATAGATGTAGAGCTATGTCCCGTATCAAATATATCATGTTCACTTTCATTTTCTTTTGGAAATCCGCTTAATCCATCAAGCTGTCTTAGTGTTTTAAAGTCATCTTTACGCCCTGTGATAATTTTATGTACATATGATTGATGTCCCACATCCCATATTAACTTATCTTTTGGACTATCGAAAACTTTGTGCAATGCCAAAGTCAACTCAACAACTCCTAAATTTGAAGCTAAATGACCTCCAGTTTTTGAAATAGATTCTATTAAAAACTGTCTTATTTCTTCTGCTAATTCTTCCATTTCTTTTGTATTTAATTTTTTTATATCTTCTGGAGAATTTACTTTGTTTAAATAATTACACATAATTTTCCTCACCTTTGTAATGGTCTAATTTCACTTTTAACATTCATTCTATTTCTTATTAATCTTCTCATATTAGAAGTTTCACCAATATATTGAATGATTATAATATTCTTATAATTAAAAAAGTCTTCCATAGAAGACTTTTGATTTTATAGTTTCCATGTATTTTTTATAATTTCCTATAAAGCAAAAGAATTATATCATATAATACACTTTTTTTCAATTTTATACCATAATAATGGCAACTAATATACCTAATATGGCTCCAAATATAACTTCTTTTGGAGTATGTCCCACTAATTCTTTTAAAGTTTCATGTTCAATATGTTTTTTATTTTGTAAATCTTCTACTATTTTATTCAGTATAGCAGCTTGTTTTCCTACCGCTCTTCTAACACCAGATGCATCGTACATAACTATTAAAGCAAATACAACACATATGGCAAATTCAACTGAATCAAAACCTCTATCCATACCAACTAGAGTTGATAAACTTGTTACAAAGGAACTATGAGAACTTGGCATACCTCCAGACATTGCGATTCTAGAAAAATCAATTCTTTTTTCTTTTCCCGTAAATATTTTAATAAATTGTGCCAAAAAACAAGCAAATATACTAATCCACAATATCTTGTTGTTAAATATTTGTGCAAAAAAATCCATGTAGCCTCCTTAACAATCCCTACTAATTATATAATCTCCCAATTGATTTAAAAAATCTTTTTCTGATGGCAAGTCTTTTATGCTAGACTTTCCTTCTTCTATTAATTGTCTTGCTATACATCTTGATTTTTCAAGACCTAATAGCGATGGATATGTTGATTTATGATTTTCTATATCACTTCCTATAGGTTTTCCTAATTTTTCTTCATCTCCAACTATATCTAATATGTCATCTACAATTTGGAATGATAATCCAATATTTTCACTGTATTTAGTTATCTTTTCTAATTCTTCTTCACTAGCATCTCCAATTATAGCTCCAGCTCTCATGCATCCCACAATCATAGCTGCTGTTTTATTTAAATGAATAAAATCTAATTTATCTTTATCTATAATTTTATTTTCACTTTCCACATCTACTACTTGGCCACCTATCATACCATAAATCCCTGCATGTTTTGCTATTTCATAAATTGCTTTTAAGTATTTTTTAGAATTTTCCTTATTTAATGATGATGATAACATTATTTCATAGGCATAGTTTAAAAGAGAATCTCCAGCTAAAGTTGCCATAGCTTCTCCAAACACTTTGTGATTTGTAGGTTTTCCCCTTCTCAAATCATCATTATCTAAAGCAGGTAAATCATCATGAATTAAAGAATAAGTATGAATCATTTCTATAGCCATAGCAAAAGGAATTGCATCTTCTTCATTTCCTCCAACAGCTTTACAGCTTTCTAGCGTCAATATGGGTCTAAGTCTCTTCCCTCCAGCTGATAAGCTGTAGTTCATAGCTTGCATTATAGTTTTTTGATATCCTTCTTCTTTTGGCATATATTCCATTAAAAGCTTTTCTACATAATCAATTTTATTTTTTAAAATTTCCTTAAATTCCATTTATCTATTCCCCCACATTGAAATCTTCTTCTATACCCATTTTATTAAATTTGCTTATTTTAAGTTCAGCATCTTCAAGTAACTTATTACAGTGCTTAAATAATTTTATGCCTTCTTCATATAAACTTAATGATTCATCTAAGCTCGTATTTTTAGACTCTAATTTCATTAAAATTTCTTCAAGTTTATCATAAGCTTCTTCATAAGTAAGTTTCATTGTTATACCTCTTTACTATTAATTTTATTTATAATACAATCCAAGTCTCCATCTTTCAAAGTTATATTTATCTCATCATTTACATTAACTTCCTCTATGGAATTAATTACATGTCCTTTTTTCTCCACAATAGAATATCCTCTGCTTATAGTAGCTAATGGACTTAAATTATGAAGCAAAGCTGCTTTTTTTGAAAGTTTTTCCTTAGATGTTTCTAAGTTTTGTTCTAGCCTAAAATTTATTTTATCATAAATTTGATCTAGCTGTATAACTTTGTCTCTTATTATATAATTTTTCATATGATTATTTATTTTATCAAATGTATTATTTAATTTTTCATTATCTAGTATAACTTGATTGTTTAAAGATCTATTCATTCTGTTTTTTATATTATCAAGTTTATAATAAATTTCTAATAAATCTGGTGTTGCTATTTCTGCTGCTGCAGATGGCGTTGGAGCTCTCATATCAGATACAAAATCACAAATAGTAAAATCTGTTTCATGTCCCACAGCTGATATAATAGGAATTTTCGATTTAAATATTTCTCTTGCCACAATTTCTTCATTGAAAGACCATAATTCTTCCAGGGAACCTCCTCCCCTTCCAACTATTATGGTATCCACATTTTCCATTCTATTAAAAAATTCTATACCACTACATATATCTTCAGCGCTTTTATCTCCTTGAACATTTACTGGATATAATTTTATATCAACTTTAGGAAATCTTCTTTTGGTTACGTTTATAATATCTCTAATAACTGCTCCTGTAGGAGATGTTACAACTCCTATGGAACGAGGCATTTTAGGTATTTGTTTTTTATATTTTGAATCAAACAAACCTTCATTTTTTAATTTTTCTTTTAATTTATTAAACTCTATATATAAATTTCCTATACCTTCAATTTCCACTTCATTAATATATAATTGATAAGCTCCATCTCTTTCATAAACAGATATATAACCTGTCGCTATTATTTTTACTCCATTATCTAAATTTAAACTTTTATCATAATTACTTTTAAATATAATACAATTTAATTTTGATTTTTCATCTTTTAAGGATAAATAAACATTTCCACTACTATGAACCTTAAAGTTAGAAATTTCTCCTTTTACTCTAAGGTTATATAAAATAGGATCATTTGTTAATATCCTCTTTATGTAGGAATTTGCTTCACTTATATCTAAAGCTCTAAGTTTCATAATTTACTCCTATAAATCATTCATTTTATTTAATCCTATTATAGCACATCCTAAAGCATTATCTGTTGCATATTGAGCTTCAGTAAAATATGCTTTAATCTTTTCTTTTTTTAGTTTTTCACTTAATTCTTTATTTATATATTTACTAGCAGATACGCCACCACCAAATATAACTTCATTTATTTTATATTTTTCACAAATAAATATTAAAGATTTATACATGCTTCTTATTAGTGTATCTAGTAAGATTTTACTCATATATTCACTATCATAATCATTAATAATTTTATTAATTTGATTTTCTATACCGGATAAATTCATATATCCTTCCTTAACACTAGTTTTAAGCCCTTTTTCCATTTTTTGATTGCATTTTAGAGCATTTTCATCTATGAATTTTCCACAAGGGAAATTATAATTTAATTTAACTCCAAGGCGATCTATTAATTGACCAAAGCTAACATCTAAACTCCCGCCCACAATTTCTATATCATATCCACATTTATTTTTATTTATTAAAAGGATTTCCGTCGTTCCTCCTGAGATATGAACAGCAATAAATCTTTCTTTATTATCTAAATTATTATTAAACAAACTTGCTTCTATATGATTTTCTTGATGAGATGTTTCATAAAAAGAACAATCATTAACACTACTTAGTAATTTCCCAAAATTACATCCTACAGAAAATACAGGCATATATGAATTATCTATAGGTCTTGGTTTATTTGATACACATATTCCTACTACATTATAATCTTTCAATTTATCATTTATTACTTTTGATATTTCTCCCATATTATTAACATGTTGGAAAACTGCTTCACTTTGCCTAAGTCCTTTGCAGTCTTTTTTTACTTTTAATATTATTTTTTCATTTAATATTATTTTTTTATCTAAAGTTATAGCTGCTATAGATGTGGTATAGCAGCTAGTGTCAATTCCTAATATTATATTATTGTTTTTGCGTGTCACTAACAACACTTCCTAAGATTCCGTTTATAAATTTAGGAGATTTATCGTCACAGTATAATTTTGCTAAATCAATAGCTTCATTTATTGCAACCTTAACAGGTATCTCATTATTCATATATACTACTTCGCATACTGCAAGTTTTAGTATTGCTAAATCTACTTTTGCGATTCTATCTAAAGACCAGTTTAGGGCATGTTTTGTTATTATGTCTTCTATATCATAGCTATGATTTTCAATTTCATTACAAACTCTTCTCATATATCCCATATCTATTGCATTGTTTATATTTACGTTCTCTAAATCAACGCAACTTTCATTAGAATATTGTAATAATAACTCTTCATATCTATTTATTATGTATTCTTCGTGATTTACTAAAAAATCTTCAAAACAATCGTTTATATTTTGTAAATCTCCTTCTAACATATCTATTTGATAAATTAATTTCATTAAATACTCTCTACTTGTTATTTTTCTTGCCTTTTCAATATAACTTATTTTGCTTGCATTGTCATTTTTCATTATTAATGAACCTCCTTCAGTCTTATTATATACCACTTAAGCAATAAAAAACCCTCTGATTTTCAGAGGGCTTTATTTAATTTATTAGTAGCTTTTTTTTGTTTCTTCTTTTTTAGCTTGTTTTGCTAATTTAGCTTCTTCTTTCTTAGCTTGTTTTGCTAATTCTTTTTCTTCTTTTTCTTTCTTGAAGCTTATTTCTTGAACTTGAATATTTACTTGAGAAACTTCTAATCCAGTCATTGTTTCAACTGTATTTTTAACATTTTCTTGTACTTTTGTACATACATCTGGTATTACCATACCATACTCAACAGTTATAACTACATCTAAAGTTACTTTTCCATCTTCTATTTGGATTTTTACACCATTGTTTTTAAGTAATTTATCTGTTAATGAAGTTATTGTCTCTACACCTTCTACTTCTAAAGCAGCTAATCCTGCTATCGTAACTATAACATCATTTGAAATTTTAACTTGCCCTAAATTATTATTATTTTCCATGAGATTGTTACCCCCTGTACTAAGGTTTTTATATTATATACTATCATAGCAAATTATAGTAAGATTTGCAAGAAAATACCTCAGTTTTTCTGAGGTTTTAATTAATTCAATATTATTATAACCTAAAATATTACTTTTAAATCAAATTATTACTTTTGGTTATAACTATTCATCAATTTTATTTTATCATATGATACTCCAGTCTGTTCTGATACTAAGTCAAATATTTTTGCAGCCTCGCTCTTTGTTAAATCTTCTTTATTAACTACCACATTTACATTATCTTCACCTATGTAAACTAAAGCATTTTCAAACCCTTTAGCACTTAATAAATTTTCTATCTTTAATTCTATTTCTTGATATTTAACAAGTTGAAGTTTCATATTAGATGCTTCTTCTCTTGATTTATCTGTAGTTGAAGGATTATTTATTATTTCATTTAATTCTTCTGATAAATCATTTCTTTGTTTTTCTCTTGTCATTTTCATATCAAGTACATATGTAGACTTATTCATATTTTCTTTTGAAGTTAATTGTTCTTCTATCTGTTTACTTGTTTCTGTAGCCTTTTCTTTTATTTTATCATTTTCACTATCTTTACTATCTACAACAGTTATTTGTGCAGTTTCTGATTGATTATCTGTATTTTTATCATTATTACTAGTATTGCTATTCTTATTTGAATCTTTATCTGTATTTTTATCTTGTTGAGCTTGTTCATATGCTTCAAATCCTTTTGAAACTGTAAGAGCCGATTGTTTGCTTAGTTGATAATTTATAACACCTACTGCAATTAACATAGCTGATAAAGTTATTACTACAAAACCTCTATTTTTAAAATCAAATTTCATTTTTATCCTCCACCTCTTCTTATTTCTCATATATCTCTACTTGATGACCTGATATTTGTAGAGATGTTTTCACTGCATCATATAATAATTGTTTTACCTTTTGATTACTCGCCCCACTTGCCACAACTATAACTCCTTTAATTTTTGCTTCAGAAGTTTTTAATACTACAGGTTCATTGGAGTTTGATGTAATCATAGTTTTATTTTGAGTAGAACTTGTTGTAGTTCTTTCCCCTCCAGAAGAGTCTTGTTCTTTTGTGGTTTCTGTTGTTGTATTTGAATTATATGCTGGCACAATTTCCTCACTAGATTCAAAGGTTATCATCACATCTACATCTCCTGCTCCGTTTATTTTACTCAATATTTCTGTTAACTTAGACTCTAAATCTTTTTTTTCACTTTCGCTAGTTTCTTGTGTTTTAGTATCCCTTTGAGCACTTGTTTCTTTTTCAACTTTATCTGGCATAAATGTCATTACTAGAAGAACTACTATGCAAATCCCAGATAAAATTATTAAAGGTTTTAACTTTTTCTTTTCTGTATCATTGAATAGTTCATTAAGTTTTTTCAATTTACTCCAACTCCCCTTAATCAATTTCTATATCCCCTATGGATATATTTAGTACCTTTATCAAGTCTTCTTTTATTTTGCCTTCTTTCAAGTTCAGCTCACTACTACTTTTAAATACTTCTTCTTCCTTTTCCGTGTCATTAGATTGTATGTCCTTTTTATTGTCATTATTACTGTTTTTTTCTTTTATTTTTATTGTTTCAATTTCCGAACCATTCATTTTTAAATCGTCCAATTCATATCCATATTCATCTAATTTTAGCTGTAGTACAGCTTTTAATCCATCTTCATACCCTTTGCTTAAACTTTCATTGTTTGTTTTATTAGCCAAATCATTATAACTATCCACATACAATTTGGAATACTCATTCATTTTTTTTAATATGGTATCTTCTAAAGACATATTATTTGAAAATACACTTACTAAAGGACTAATTATCATAAATACAAATATAAAATTACAAACTAAATTTATGTATGGCTTTACCTTACTATCTGGTAAAATCATATCCACAATATTTATAATAAAAGCTCCAACTATAATAGAAATGATCCACTCTTTTATACTAGCAATAATATATCACCCCTTTATCTTTATGATGCCACAGCACTTATGGAAGTTAATATGGCTATTGTTACAAAAAACATTATAGTTACAGCAATCATAGTCGCTAAAATTATAATCATTAAATTTGCAACTTCATTTAAAAATGAAGATATATTATCTTCTCCAATAGGCTCTATAGCTATGGCACAAAGTTTATAAACTAATACAACAGATATAATTTTTATTATTGGTATTAAGCACATACCAGCTAAAATTACTAAACCAATTCCGCCAAATACATTTTTTATAAGTTGAGATGATGATAATAATATATCTAAAGAATCTGATACAAAACCTCCAACTACAGGTATAAAATTTCCCACAGCAAATTTAGCTGTTTTCACTGTAAATTTATCAAAAGATGTTACATATAAACCTTGAATTGATACTAGTCCCAAATATAAAGTAAATACCGCACCTAAACTAACTACGTTTATTTGCTTTATAAAAGATGCCAGTCTATTTAATTTAATATTATTAGTTATATTATTAATTACTAATATGGCAAAGGCTAAAGATATGGCAACAAATATAAATTTTTTAAAAACAATATTTATAACTGCTATTCCTCCTATAAATACTGGATTTAAAGCTGTTGATGTGATTGGAAATCCTACTAAAACTAATAAAGAAATCATTATAGGTATAATTACATTAACAAGGCCTATAATATTTTCAATTGTTGAATAACAAAGGGATAGCACATCTTTAAAACTCACCAATGTTAAAGTTACCACAGTTATAAATACTATATAGTTAGTTACTGTAGTTATTGATGAAGATGAAAAAGAATTCTCCAAACTTTTAATTATGGATGATAAAAGAGCTAAAACTAAAATGCTTGATGCAATTTTTATACCGCTTTTAGCTTCAGAGAATAATAAGTTTTTTATTTTTTCTTTGTCAAACAAATCTAATATATTTGCTTTTCCATGTATTAAATCTTTTATATATGATTTTAAGTTAATGTTTTTTATTACATCGTCATCTTTCACATATTTTTCAATTTCATCAATATTTATTTTGCTTAGCTGATTATCTATGTATAAATCTATGTTATTTTTCGTATCCTCATATTCTTCACCATTATTTTTATCTTCTGCAAAACATACTGAAGTAAAAGAGAATAAAAAAATTAAAACAATGCCTAAAATCTTGTTTTTCATAATAAATCATTCTCCTACTTTAAATTAAACTTATTATGGTATCTACAATGGATAACAGTATAGGAAATGACATCGTCATGATGATTATTTTCCCTCCAAACTCCAACTTACTTGCAATACTTTTTTCTCCACAATCATTACAAAGAGAAATGGCAAATTCTATTATGTAACAGATACCAATCAACTTAATTATCAAACTTATATACATTGATGGGATATTTACTTTATCTGCCAAAGATTGAATTCCATCAACGATAAAACTTAATTTCATAACTACTGATAATAAAATTATTATGCCTGCTGTTAAAGCAACAAAATTTGCCATCTCTGGTCTATCTTTTTTTATAACTATGCAAAGTATAGTGGAAACCATTGCAATTCCAACTAATTGCATAACTTCCAAAATATCTCCTCCTTAGTAAAGTTGAAACATCGTTCTAACTGTATTAAATAAGTCACTTATTTCTGTTATTACTAAACCTAAAACAATTACTATCCCCACAAGAGTTGTAAGTGTAACCCAATCTTTTCTATCTACCTTGTCCAAAATCATATTAAGTACTGATATTAATATACCAACTCCTGCTACTTTTAATATCAATGCTATTTCCATATGTACCTCCTAAAATAAAATTATTCCTATACAAATTCCTATAAATGTTATTAGTTTTTTGTATAGAGAACCTTTTTTTATAATTTCTTCCTTGCTATCACCTGTTAATTTTTTTAAGTTTTCGCAAGTCAAATCTATTAATCTTTGTTGAGATTCTATATCACTTTGTCCAAGAGTTAAAAATAATTTTTTTATTACGTCAATTTCTCCACTTTGCAAATTTGTAGTTTTTTTCACTTCTACTATATTTTTATTTAATATTTCTTCTAAAGTTTTACCATCCTCTTTGCTCAAATCTTCTTGCATATTTTTAAAAAATTCACATAAACAATAATCTTTTTTCAAAGAAGCTCTATAAAAAATTTCTTCCAAAGTATAAAGTCCAAAGGCTAAATCCATTCTAATTATTTCAAGTATACTTATAACTTCATTTAATTCTTTATGCCTTTTGATAAATGATTTATAAATTGTATCTCCTATTAAATAACTAGATCCTATTAGTAATCCCACAAAAAATATTTTAATTTGCAAAATACCATCTCTTTTCTTGTAAATCATATATTTTTTCTATAGTTCCAGGTCCTTTCTTTGCTGATAGTAAAATTACCTTTTTGAACAGTTCCTCGTCCAATAAATTTTTTAACTCCTTTCTATTTTTTATATCTTCTATAGAATCACCATGGACTGTTGTAATAAGTCCTACACCACCATTTAAAGCTGTGTATAAAGCTTTTATATCCTTTTCTGTACCTATTTCATCTGTTACTATTACATTTGGTGACATAGATCTTAAAACCATCATGATTCCTAAGTCTTTTGGACAAGTTTCCATAATATCTGTTCTAATGCCTACATCTAGTTGGGGAATCCCCATACATGAGCCTCCTATTTCATTTCTTTCGTCTATTAAAGCTACTTTTACTCCACTAAATCCATATTCTCTGTTTCCATTACTTATGTTTCTTACTATATCTCTTAAAATAGTAGTTTTACCACATTGCGGCGGTGAAATTATTATCGTGTTGTTTATTTGATTTTTATTTTTGATTATATGTGGTAATACTTTTTTTGAGCACCCTTTAATTTCCCTCGATACCCTTATATTTAATGACGAAATATGTTTAATATTTTTTACTTGTCCATTTTCTATTATTACCTTACCTACTATTCCTATTCTGTGACCACCTCTTAATGTTATAAAACCCTTTTTTATATCATCCATAAAAGAATGTACAGAGTATTTACATATAATTTGAAATGTATCTTCTATATCTTCCTTAGTGACTATGTAAGGATTTCTCATAACTAAATCCAAATCGCCATTTATATCATTATAAAAATAGTCTTGTGAATCACCATTTATTATTAATGGCTTATTTACTCTAAGTCTTATCTCTTCAATATTTATGGATTGATTTTTTATATTGTTTATCTTTTTTCGTAAATTAATCGATAGTGAATTAATGATTTCATCTGAAAGTTTCATGACATACCCTCCTTCTTGTTTATAAATATATATTTATTTAAGTTAAAAATTATTACTTATTATATTTATATAATTTGTACAAAAAAAATCTCTCCTGTTATTTAGGAGAGATTTTTTTAATTTTAATTTCATTTATATATGCTTATTGTTATATTTTATTTATTTTGTTTCTTGTTGTTCTTTATTTTTTTCTTTTTCTTCTAGCTCTTTTAATACTTGTTCTATGTCATTAACTACATTTCCATTTGCAAATTTTATAGCTTGATTTATAGCATTTTTTATTGCAAATGCATTTGAACTTCCATGAGCTTTTATTACACCACCTTTAACACCTAATAATGGTGCTCCACCGTATTCAGTATAATCCATCATAGACTTTATTTCTTTTAAGCTATCTTTAAGCATTAAAGCTCCCATTTTACCTTTGAAAGAAGCCATAAATTTCTCTTTCATTAATTTCATTAAACTCATAGCTACACCTTCACATGAT
>USRS01000053.1 GCA_900557165.1 uncultured Clostridium sp. | reverse complement strand
AATAATGCTCAATGGGGTTGTAGTATCAAATGAAGAAGGTACTCCACAAGGAGGACCACTTAGTCCACTTCTATCAAATATAATGCTTGATGAAGTTGACAAAAAGCTAGAAAGAAGAGGTCATAAATTCTGTATATTCGCAGATGATTGTAATATCTATGTTAAAAGAAAGAAAGCAGGATTGAGAGTTTTAAATAATATTAAGAAATTAATTGAAGAAAGTTTAAAACTCAAAGTTAATGAAAAGAAAAGTGCAGTGGACTTAGTTAATCGTAGAAAATTTCTAGGATTTTTTTTTACTTCACAAAGGGCGATGCCCAAATAAGAATACATGAGAATTCATATAATAAACTTAAATAAAAATTGTAATATATATTATTTAATTAAAAAATATATAATATATATTTAAAATATCTTACATTTAAGGAAATTATATTATATTTTACAAATTTAAAAAATTAATATATATAAATAAAATATTAAATTTAAATATTACTAAGTTTTAGAAAATTGAAAAAATTTAATAAAATATGTTGACATATGGAAAATGCAAACATACAATCAATAATAAACATAAAGGTTAAGGGGGAGTCAAACAGTGGGTAGAAAATTAAAAAAAATATCAGTATGTCTATGTTCATTATTAATGGCATGCTCTATGGTTGCATGTAGTGGATCAAACAATTCATCATCAGATGGAAAAACAGTTACATTAGCAAAAGAATTGGATATCATATCTATGGATTCTAGTTATGCTACAGATGGTTCATCTATTGAAGCAATTCAAGCAACAGTTGATGGATTAATGACATTAGATGCAAAGGGAAATATTATTCCAGCATTGGCTAAAGAGAAAGCAACAGTAAGTAAAGATGGATTGAAATATACTTATGAATTAAAAGATGCTAAATGGGATAATGGAACACCAGTAACTGCAAAAGATTTTGTATATGCTTGGCAAAGAACAGTTTCAAATCCTGATGCAGAGTATAATTATTTATATGGTGAAGGTGGAGCATGTGTAGCTAATGCAGACGATATAGTTGCAGGTAAAAAGAAAGCAAGTGACTTAGGTGTAAAAGCTGTAAATGATACAACTTTAGAGATAACACTTTCTAAGCCTTGTGCGTATTTTGAAAGTTTAATGTCTTTCCCAGTTTTTTATCCAATTAATCAAGAGTTTGCAGAGGAAAAAGGGGATCAATTTGCACTAACTCCAGAAAATATGCTTGCATGTGGAGCATTTAAGATGACTAGCTGGGAAACTGGAAGTAAATATGTTTTAGAAAAAAATCAATCTTACTATGATGCAGATGCAGTTAAAGTGGATAAATTAGTATTTAACGTAGTTAAAGATTTATCAAGTTCTGCTTTAGCATTTGAAAGTGGAGATGTTCAATTTACAAAATTAAATAAAGATTTAGTTGATAAATATAAAGATTCAGATGAATATACAGAAGTATTAGAAGGATACTTATGGTATTTCCAATATAATTTTTCAAATGAATATTTAGCAAATAAAAATATAAGAAAAGCTATATCACTTGCAATAGACAAAGATGATTTAGTAAATAATGTGTTAAAAGATGGTTCTATAGCTGCTAAAGGTTTTGTTCCTACAGCACTTGCAACAGGTCCAGATGGAAAAGACTATAGAGATACAGCAAAATCTTATATGGATACAAATATAGATGAAGCTAAAAAATGTTGGGAAGCAGGATTAAAAGAATTAGGAGTAGATTCAATTAAACTTTCTATGTTATTTGATAATGCAGACCCTGCAAAATCATCAGCTGAATATCTACAGTCTCACTTACAATCAACACTTAAAGGACTTACAATAGAAATGGTAGCTCAAGAAAAGAACAATCGTATTGAAATGCAAAAATCACGTGATTTTGATATATCATTAACTCGTTGGGGACCAGATTATGCAGATCCAACTACATATCTTAATTTATTACTTACAGGAAATTCATACAACTATGGAGATTACACAAATAAAAATTATGATAGTAAGATGGAAGAAGCTGCTAATACAACAGATGATAAGACTAGATGGGAATTATTAAAAGAAGCTGAAGGTATATGTATGGATGATTATGCTGTTACTCCTATTTTCCAAGTTGGAGGAGCTAGTTTAATAAGTAAAAAAGTAAAAGGTATTGAAACTCATGCTGTTGGTGTTCCATATATTTACAAAAATGTTGAAGTAGTGGAATAATACAAATCAAGTTTTACATCAAAACACATTATGGATTTTCCATAATGTGTTTGTTTATTACTAAATAGAAAGTAGGGGAATTTATGGATAAATCGACACTTAGATATATTGGAAAACGACTTTTAATGTCAGCACTTACGCTTATGATTATAGTATTTGTACTATTTGTAATGCTTAAGCTTATGCCAGGAACGCCTTTTAATGATGAAAAATTAACAGAGGCACAAAAAGCATTAATATATGCTAAATACGGATTTGATAAACCTATATGGGAACAATTTATAACATATTTTAGACAAATGTTAAGTGGCGACTTTGGTATATCTTACGGTATTTCAAGAAATCTTCCTGTATCAAACCTTGTTATGCCTCGTATACCAATTAGTTTTGGTATAGGTTTTGCAGCAGTAGTATTAGGTACTGTAATAGGAATTTTATTAGGAATTTTTGCAGCCCTTCGTCGTAATACAATATGGGATTCTATATCTACAGTAATTGCAGTTCTTGGAGTGAGTGTTCCTTCTTTTGTATTATGTTTAATTTTACTTATTGCATTTGGAGTAAAGATTCCTGTATTTCCTATATTATTTAATTCTTCACAACCAATAAAATCTTCTATTATACCTATAATTGCACTTTCATTTTCTGTAATTGCCAATGTGGCAAGATTTACAAGAAGTGAGATGGTGGAAGTATTATCAAGTGATTATATGCTTTTAGCAGAATCTAAAGGATTAGATAGAAAAACATTAATAAGAAGACATGCAATAAGAAATACTCTTATTCCAGTAATTACAGTTTTAGCCCCTATAATGGTAGCACTTATGACAGGAAGTATGGTAATTGAGCAAATATGTGGTATACCAGGACTTGGTAGTTTATTAGTACAATCAATAACTGTAAATGATTACAATGTAACTATAGCAGTAGCATTTATCTATAGTGTTATGTATATAGCTATGATGTTAATTGTAGATATATTATATGGAATAATAGACCCAAGAATAAGACTTGGAAAGGAGAATGGCAATGAGTAATGAAGCTTATGAATTTAAAAATGATGATTTTGAACTAGTTGGAGACAAACATGATATTAATAAAGATGAAGTTATGCCAGATACTCCTTTTTGGAAAGATGTAATAACTCGTTTTGTTGATAATAAAGGAGCTATGGTTGGTAGTATATGTATTTTAGCAATTATTATTCTGGCAATTATATGCCCTATTATGAGTAATTATGAATTTGATAAAGTATCTACTATAGAACAATCAATGGCACCTAGAATACCAGTTTTAGAAAAACTAGGGATATTAGATGGAGAAGCTAATAATATAAATAAATATGATAATTCTCAATTTAAAGATACATATCACTATTTTGGAACAGATACCTTAGGACGTGATTTATGGACTCGTGTATGGTTAGGAGCAAGAATTTCTTTATATGTAGCTGTTGCAGCTGTATTTATTGATATTTTTATAGGAATGTTATATGGACTTATTAGTGGTTATTTTGGAGGGATTGTAGATAATATTATGCAACGTTTCCAAGAAATTATTAATAGTATACCAACATTAGTAATATTGGTATTATTAATGCTTGTGTTTAAACCATCTTTATATACAATTATTTTGGCATTAATGCTTACTGGATGGATTGGCATGGCTCGTATTACTAGAGCTCAAGTTCTAAAAATAAAAGAACAAGAATTTATTTTAGCATCAAGAACTTTAGGCGCAGGTGATTTCTTTATAATATTTAAGGAAGTTCTTCCTAATATATTTGGCCAAATAATTATTATGTCCATGTTTTCAATACCAAATGCCATATTCTATGAAGCATTCTTAGCATTTATAGGCCTTGGTATACCAGCACCAACTGCTTCACTTGGAACTCTTATAAATGAAGGATATAAATCCATATTAGTATCTCCTTATATGGTTATTATTCCAGTAGTTATACTTGCTGTATTAATGTTAAGTTTTAACCTTTTAGCAGACGGACTAAGAGATGCTTTTGATCCAAAGATGAAAGAAATGTAGGTGGTATTATGAAAAAACAAAGAGTATTAAAAATTAGAGATCTTTCTATTTCTTTTAAAACAGGAAGAGGAATGGTAGATGCCATTCGAGGAGTTAAACTAGATTTATTTAAAGGGGAAACTCTAGCTATTGTTGGGGAGTCTGGTTCAGGAAAATCAGTAACAACAAAGGCTATTATGGGGAATATTAGTTCAAATGGAGTAATTAAAAGTGGCTCTATTGAATTTACATATGATAAAGAAAATAACGGTAATTTAGTTGTAGAAGATATAGTTAAAATGAATAAAAAGGATATATCAAAAAATATTTGTGGAAGACGTATAGCTATGGTATTCCAAGATCCTATGACAAGTTTAAATCCAACTATGACAATAGGAAAACAAGTTATGGAAGCTATGATATATCATCATCACTTACCAAAGGAAGAAGCGTTTAAAAAAGCAGTAAAACTTTTAGAAGAAGTTGGAATTACAGATGCTCAAAAACGTATGAAAAACTATCCTCATCAATTAAGTGGTGGTATGCGCCAAAGGGTAGTTATTGCAATTGCTCTAAGTTGTGAGCCAGAGGTATTAATCTGTGATGAACCAACAACTGCTCTAGATGTTACAATACAAGCTAAAATTCTTGAACTTATTAAAAAAATTCAGGTAGAAAGAAATTTATCAGTAATATATATAACTCATGATTTAGGTGTTGTAGCAAAGGTAGCTGATTATGTTGCAGTTATGTATGCAGGAAAGATTGTTGAAAAGGGACAAATAGAAGAAGTATTTTATAATCCAAAACATCCTTATACTTGGGGACTTTTAAGTGCTATGCCTGATTTAGATACGGATGATGATGAATTATATACAATACCTGGAACTCCACCAAATCTGACAAAAAAAATAGAAGGTGAAGCTTTTGCACCTAGAAATCTTTACGCTCTAAATATAGATTACAGAAAAGAAGCACCTATGTTTAATGTGGGTGGTTCACATAGAGTATCTAGCTGGCTTTGTCATGAAAAAGCACCAAAAGTAGAAATGCCAGAATCTTTACAAAAACGCCTGCTTAAAATGAGAAGGGAGGCAGGATTAAATGATTAATAAAGAACCTTTATTAGTAGTGGAAAATTTAAAACAACATTTTAAAGTTAATCGTAAATTTACTGTAAAAGCAGTGGATGGAATTTCTTTCAAAATATATCCGGGAGAAACTTATGGACTTGTTGGAGAATCTGGTTCGGGAAAATCTACAACAGGACGTAGCATAATTAGACTATATAAACCAACATCAGGAAATATAATATTTAATGGTAAAAATATTTCTGGGAAAATGAGTCATGAAGAAATTAAGTTATTAAGAACTAAGATGCAAATGATATTCCAAGACCCAATGGCGTGTTTAAATCCAAGAAAAAAAGTATTAGATATTATAGGAGAAGGTCTTGATATTCATAAAATGTACTCAACAAAAGAAGAACGTAATGAAAAAGTATACAATATCTTAGAAAAGGTAGGACTTAGTAGAGAACACGCATCTAGATATCCTCATCAATTTTCTGGAGGGCAAAGACAACGTATAGGAATTGCAAGAGCACTAATTATGGACCCGGATTTAATCATAGCAGATGAGGCAATATCAGCATTAGATGTTTCTATACAAGCCCAAGTTGTAAATCTTATGAAGGAAATTCAAAAAGAAACTAATACAGCTTATTTGTTTATAGCTCATGATCTTAGTATGGTTAAGTATATATCTGATCGCATAGGAGTTCTACATTTAGGCCATCTTGTGGAAGCAGGTACAACAGAAGAAATATTCTCAAATCCTATACATCCATATACTAAATCGCTTTTAAGTGCTATACCTTCACCAAATCCTTTGGTGGAAAAAAATCGTACTGTATTTAGTTATGATGCACATGAAGCAGGAGTAGATTATTCAAAAGGAAAAGAATTTTTAGTTGAAGGAACACACACTGTTTTAGCAACTGAAGAAGAGCTAGCACGTTGGACCAAAAAAGACCAAGAAATAGCAAAATAATAATTTAATAAATAAAAATAGCCAAAGAATATACTAAAAAGATACTCTTTGGCTATTTTTATGATAATTTATTCTTTATCAATAGTTTGCTACATAGCTATGAAGTAGATGAATTATATGGTAAAATTATTATCATAAGTAAACTTATAATTAAGAAAATTATTTTAATATTTATTTAAAATAAGGAAGGATTAAAATGAAAAAAATATTAGTATTAGCAGAGAAACCTTCTGTAGGAAGGGATATTGCTAGAGTATTAAATTGTAATAAAGATAAAAATGGATATATAGAAGGAAGCAAATATATAGTAACTTGGGCACTGGGTCACTTAGTGACTTTAGCAGATCCAGAAAGTTATGGTGAAAAATATAAATCATGGAAGATGGAAGATTTACCAATACTTCCACCTAAATTAAAAACTGTTGTTATTAAAAAAACTTCAAAACAGTTTAATACAGTAAAATCTCAATTAAACAGAGAAGATGTGGGAGAAATTGTAATTGCAACAGATGCAGGAAGAGAAGGAGAGCTTGTTGCTAGATGGATAATAGAAAAAGCTCACGTGAAAAAGTCTATTAAACGTCTTTGGATTTCATCAAGTACAGATAAAGCCATAAAAGAAGGATTTGATAAATTAAAAGATGGAAGAAAGTATAACAATCTTTATTATTCTGCCATAGCAAGAGCAGAGGCAGACTGGTTTGTAGGAATAAATGGAACTCGTGCTCTTACAACAAAATACAATGCTCAACTTTCTTGTGGTAGAGTTCAAACACCTACTCTTGGAATGATTTTAAAAAGAGAAGAAGAAATAAGAAAATTTGTTCCTAAGGAATACTATTCAATAGATATTTCAACAAAGAAAGGCAGTTCTAATTTTAAAATGAGTTGGATTGATAAACAAAATAATACAACTTCTTTTAATAAAGAAAAAATAGAAAATATAGCAAAGAAATTAAACAATAAAGAAATAAAAATAACTAATGTTAAAAAAGTAGATAAAAAAAGATATTCTAAGCCTCTTTATGACTTAACAGAACTACAAAGGGATGCCAATAAAAGATTTGGATTTAGTGCAAAAGAAACCCTTTCTATTATGCAAAAACTTTATGAACACCACAAAGTACTTACTTATCCAAGAACAGATTCTAGATACTTAACTACTGATATAGTAGATACTTTAAAAGATAGAATTAAAGCAGTAAATGTAAGTGATTATTCGAAAGTTTGCAATAAATTATTAAAAACAAATATAAAAGGAAATAAATCATTTGTTGATAATTCTAAGGTAAGTGATCATCATGCTATTATACCAACAGAAGAAAGAGTATTTCTTGGTGATTTAAGTGATAAAGAAAGAAAAATTTATGACTTAGTAGTAAAAAGATTTTTAAGTGTACTTTGTCCTCCTTTTGAATATACAGAAACAACTATTACAGGAAAGTGTGAAGGAGAAAAGCTTAGAATAAAAGGAAATAAAGTAGTCAATCTTGGATTTACTGAAGCATATGGTGATGATGAAGATGAATCGTTAAACACTATTCCAGAAATATTAGAAAATGACTTACTTAAAATAGAAGAAGTTAAAGTTAAAACAGGCAAAACAAATCCACCACCGTATTTAAATGAAGGAACTTTACTTACAGAAATGGAGAAAAATAATCTAGGAACAGTTGCCACAAGAGCAGATATAATAGAAAAATTATTTAACTCTTTCTTAGTAGAAAGTAAGAATAATAAAGAAATACACATAACATCTAAAGGTAGACAATTATTAGATTTAGCGCCAGAAAAATTAAAAACTCCATCACTTACATCAGAGTGGGAGAAAAAACTTACAGATATATCTAATGGAAAAGGTAATAAAGATACTTTTATAGAAGATATAAAATCTTATACTAAAGAAATAGTAAGGGAAATAAATAAAAGTGAAAGTAAGTTTAAACATGATAATTTAACCAAAAACAAATGTCCAAATTGTGGTAAATTTATGTTGGAGGTTAAGGGGAAAAAAGGAAAAATGCTTGTTTGTGAAGATAGAGAGTGCAATACAAGAAAGACAGTATCACAAATAACAAATTCAAGATGTCCTAATTGTCATAAAAAGCTGGAACTTAGAGGAGAAGGTGAAAATAAAATATTTGCATGTCAATGTGGATATAGAGAAAAATTATCAGCTTTTAACAAGAGAAAAGCTGAAGAAAAACAAAAGGGATCTAAAAAAGATATTCAAAAATATTTAAAAAATCAAAATAAAAATGAGCAAAATTTCAATAATCCATTTGTTGATGCATTGGCAAAATTAAAAAAATAATAAATAAAATAGGGGAAAATAACATATAAACAAAAGAGGAATGAGTATGAATAATTTAAGTACAAGGGCCTTAGCTATAATAGAAATTTTAAAGAAATTAAATCATCCTATAAGTAGTTTGGCTTTAAGTGAAGAGATAGGTTGTTCAACAAAAACTATTCAAAGCGAAATTAAAGATATAAATAAACAGCTAAAGGATACAAAAATAATTTCTATTAGGGGAGTAGGTTATAAGTTAGAAGGAAAAATTGAAATAAATGAATGTAATAGCAATACTATAGGTAATGTGGACAGAATTGAATTTATAATTAAAACCATGTTAAATTTAAGTGTTGATAGCAGTATAAAACTAGAAGAATTATCAGATGCCATGTTTATAAGCGTATCATCTGTAAAAAATGACTTAAAAGAAGTTAAAGAAATTTTAAGCAAATATAATATAAATATTATTTCTAGACACAAATATGGTTTGGGAGTAAAGGGTAATGAAAGTGACATTGTTAAATGTATAGTTGACTTATGCTCTAGAAAAGACAATGAACTTTCATTATCAGATTTTTTAAATGAAGATGTAAATAATAAAGTTTTTAATTTGAAAAATGAAATATTAAAATCATTAAATAATGAAGAGTTAATACTTAGTGATATTGAATTTAAAAATTTATGTAGTACAATTTTTGTAAAATTAAGTAGAAGTAACAGTAAAAATTATGAAAAGTTTATTGAAGATTATATAAAAGATTATAAAATCAAACGCGAAAGTATTATGAATAACAATATAAATAAACAAAAAATAACCAATGCCATATCTTTATTTTGTAAAAATTTAAAACTAGCTACAGCTATAGATATAAGTAAGGATGAATTTTTTATAGAATGTTTATATAATCATATAAATAATTTAATAAAAAAAGAAAAGCTGGGAATTTGCAATTACAATGTGATAAATAATGATGTGAAAATTAAATATCCTTATGCATATGAACTAGCTAAAATAGCTAAAAAAACTATAGAACAAGAGCTAGAATTGAAAATTGGAGATGATGAAGTATCAAATATTGCAGTCCATGTGGGTGGAGCAGTAGAGAGATATTCTAGTAACAAAAAAACAAAATTATTTAAGGTAATTATTGTTTGTGCTTCAGGGGCTGGAACATCCATGCTTATAAATACTAAAGTACAACAACTTTTTAAAGATAAAATAAAAATAGTAAAGATTATACCGTCTTATTTAATTGATTATATAAACCCACTGGAGATAGACTTTTTAATATCTACTATGCCACTAGATTATAATAAAATACCTGTTATAAATGTATCACCTTTTTTAACAGAAAAGGAAATTAAAATAATCGAAAAATTTATGGATACGGGATATGTTTATGAAGATGTAAATATAAAAGATTTTTTTGAAAGAGATTTATTTTTAGTAGATTTAGATTTGAAAAGTAAAGAAGAAGTTTTGGAATTTATGAGTAATACTTTATTAGATAAAGATATTATAGATGTTGAAATGAAAAATGCTTACTTTGAAAGAGAGAAAATTGCAACTACAGAAATAGGAAATATGGTAGCAATGCCCCATGGAGCAAAGGGGAATATAAAAGAAAATAAAATCGCTGTAGGAATTTTAAAAGAAGCCATAGATTGGGATTATGGTAAAGTTAGATTAGTAATAATGCTGGCATTAAACAATGAAAAAATACTTGATTATGAACAAGTTTTTTCTAACATATATAATAAATTGGATACAACATCAAAAGTAGTCAATATATGTGAAAATAAATCATATGATAAATTTATAAAATTATTTATATAGCCAATAAGATAAATTTCTCTTTTAATTAAGAGAAATTTTTTGTATTTTTGAAAGAATCGTTTTTATATACTATTATATTAGGATAACAAAGATAATTAATGAGCAATATAATATATACGCAAAATAAAGGAGGAAAATAAAGTGATATATACTGTAACTTTAAATCCATCTATAGATTACGTCATTAAGCTAGAACATTTAAATACAGGCCATGTTAATAGGGTAAATAGTGAAAATGTATATCCTGGAGGAAAGGGAATAAATGTATCTAGAATATTAAAAACTTTAGGCAATGACAATGTGGCTACAGGATTTGTTAGTAATTTTACAGGTGATTTTATAAAAAATTCTTTATATGAACAAAATATTAAATCAGACTTTATTCAGCTAGATAATGGATTTACACGAATAAATGTAAAAATAAAAAGTGATGAAGAAACAGAAATAAATGGTGGGGGACCTCATATAAGTGATGAAAAGCTTGAGGAATTATTTTTTAAATTAAGTAAGTTAAAAGAAGATGATATTTTAATACTGGCAGGAAGTATACCTTCTACTTTAAGTGAAGACTTATATGAAAAAATAATGAGTCGTGTTAGAGAAAATAAGGTAAAAGTGGTGGTAGATGCTACAAAAAGTTTACTTTTAAATGTTTTAAAATACAATCCTTTTTTAATAAAACCAAATAATCATGAACTAGAAGAAATGTTTAATGTTAAGTTAGAAAGTCAAAATGATATTATTACATATGCAAAAAAACTTCAAGAAATGGGAGGGAGAAATATTTTAGTTTCCATGGGCAAAGATGGAGCCATACTTCTTAGTGAAAATAAGGAAGTATATGTTAGTAATGTGGCAAAAGGAGAAGTAATAAACTCAGTTGGTGCAGGGGACTCAATGGTTGCAGGATTTATTTCAGGATATTTAAAGACCTCTTCTTATGAAGAAGCTTTAAGGTTAGGCGCAGCTAGTGGAAGTGCAACAGCTTTTTCATCGGATTTAGCAAGTAAAGATTTTATAGATGAATTAATAAAAGAAATTAATATAGAGAGGAGATAAAAATGAGAATAGTTGATTTAATTGATAAAAAATCAGTAAAACTTAATTTAACATCTAATGAAAAATTAAAGGTAGTAGATGAGTTAGTAGATTTAGTTGATAAAAGTGGAAATTTATCTGACAAAGATGAATATAAAAATGCCATACTTGATCGTGAAGAGTTAAGTACCACAGCTATTGGTGAAGGTGTTGCCATACCTCATGCAAAAAATAAATCAGTAAAAAAAGCATGTTTAGCAGCAGGTATATCAAAAGAAGGTATAGATTATGAAGCTTTTGATGATAGTTTATCACATTTGTTTTTTATGATAGCAGCTCCAGATGGAGCCAATAATACTCATTTAGAAGTACTATCTAGATTATCTACTATATTAATGGATGAAGACTTTAGAAATGATTTAATAAAATCTACTGAAGTAGATGAATTTTTAGATTTAATAAATAAAAAGGAAAATGAAAAGTTTCCACAAGAAGAGACTGAAGAAATTGAAGACAAAATAGTTGAAGATAATAAATCCACTCTACCAACTATACTTGCTGTTACAGCTTGTCCAACAGGAATAGCTCATACATTTATGGCAGCAGAAAATTTAAATCAAAAAGCAAGTGCTAAGGGAATAAGTATAAAAGTTGAAACTAATGGCTCTGCAGGAATAAAAAATGCTTTAACAAAAGAAGAAATTGAACATGCAACTTGTATAATAGTTGCAGCTGATAAAAATGTGGAAATGGCCAGATTTAATGGTAAAAAAGTTATAATAACGAAAGTTGCCGATGGGATACATAAAGCAGATGAACTTATAGATAGAGCGTTAAAAGGTGATGCACCTATATATCATTCATCACAAAGTAATTTATCAAATGAAGTCTCAGAGGAAAAAGAAGGATTGGGAAGACAATTTTATAAACATCTAATGAATGGTGTTTCTCACATGCTACCTTTTGTTGTTGGTGGCGGAATACTTATAGCTTTAGCATTTTTACTTGATGATTATACAATAAATCCAGCTAACTTTGGTATGAATACTCCAGTTGCAGCATTTTTTAAAACTATAGGTTCTCAAGCTTTTGGATTTATGTTGCCAGTTCTTGCAGGTTATATTGCCATGAGTATAGCAGATAGACCAGGTCTTGCAGTTGGTTTTGTTGGGGGAGTATTGGCAAGTGCAGGATATACTTTTGCAAATTATATGAATTATAGCTCAGATACAGCAATAAGTGCAGGTTTTTTAGGAGCTTTGCTTGCGGGATTTGTAGGAGGATATGTAGTATTACTGCTTAAAAAATTATTTTCATATTTACCAGATTCTCTAGAAGGTATAAAACCCGTATTATTATACCCTGTATTTGGAATACTTTTAATAGCCTTAATAATGTTAGCTATTAATCCAATTGTGGGAGCAATAAACACAGGTCTTAATAATTTCTTAGCATCAATGAGTGGAACAAGTAAAATAATACTTGGGACAATACTAGGAGCAATGATGGCTGTAGATATGGGTGGACCTTTCAATAAAGCTGCTTATGTATTTGGTACAGCTCAACTTACAGTTGTAAATGCAGGTCCAGAACAATTTGCTATTATGGCAGCAGTTATGATAGGTGGAATGGTGCCACCACTTGCAATAGCACTTGCAACTACTTTCTTTAAAAATAGATTTACTGAAAGTGAGCGAAAATCAGGAATAGTTAATTATGTAATGGGATTATCATTTATAACAGAAGGTGCAATACCTTTTGCAGCAGCAGATCCAATACATGTTATACCAGCATGTGTAGTTGGTTCAGGTTTAGCAGGAGCACTATCTATGGCCTTTGGATGTGGACTTAGAGCACCTCATGGAGGAATATTTGTACTTCCAACCATATCTAATCCTATAATGTATTTTGTATCATTACTTATAGGTTCCATTGTTGGAGCATTATTACTTGGAGTTTTAAAGAAACCTTTAGATAAAATTAAATAGAACAAAAATAGCAGAGTTTCCTCTGCTATTTTTGTTTTAAAAAAGAATTTATAAATATAAAAAAATATATGCGATGAAAGTATTTTCTAAAAATTGTAATTTGTTGAAAATAATTTTTTTAAAATATATACTGTAAATGTAAGAAGGAATAGGGGAGGAAAAATTGTATGAATAAAAACTTACAACAATTAAAAAATAATTTAATTGTATCTTGTCAAGCATTGCCACAGGAGCCTCTACATTCTTCATTTATCATGGGACGAATGGCTAAAGCTGCCAAAGAAGGTGGAGCTATGGGGATACGTGCCAATACTAAAGAAGATATTGAAGAAATACAGAAAAATGTGGATCTTCCTATAATAGGAATAGTAAAAAGAGATTACGAAAATTGTGATGTGTACATAACTCCAACAATGAAAGAAATTGATGAGCTTATGGAAGTTAAACCAGAGGTAATAGCCATAGACGCAACAAGTTCTTTAAGACCAAATGGTGTAACATTAGATGAATTTTACCATGAAATAAGAAAAAAATATCCAAATCAAAAACTTATGGCAGACTGCTCTACTGTAGAAGAGGCTGTACATGCAGATAAGTTAGGATTTGATTTTATAGGGACAACTTTAGTTGGATATACAAAACAAAGTAAAAATTTTAAGATTGAGGAAAACGATTTTGAAATTTTAAGAGATATTATATCAAAAGTATCTAATAAGGTAATAGCAGAAGGTAATATTGATACACCACAAAAAGCTAAAAGAGTTTTAGAATTAGGTAGTTACAGTGTTGTAGTAGGTTCTATGATAACGAGACCACAAAATATTACGAAAAAATTTGCAAATGCTTTAGATGATTTAAGATAATAAATTAAAAAATTAAAATAATTATACAAAAGGGAGAATAATATTATGATGAATAATGCAGATATGAGAGGAATATTTAGTGCACTTTTAGTTTCTTACAATGAAGATGGAAGTATAAATGAAAAAGGATTAAGAGAAATAATAAGACACAATATAGATAACATGAAAGTTGATGGTTTATATGTAGGTGGAAGTACAGGGGAAAACTTCATGATTTCAACTGAAGAAAAGAAAAGAATATTTAAAATAGTAAAAGATGAAGCAAAAGATCAAATAAAATTAATAGCTCAAGTTGGTTCTATAAATGTTTATGAATCAGTAGAATTAGCTAAATTTGCTACAGCTTTAGGATATGATGCCATATCAGCAGTTACACCATTTTATTATAAATTCTCGTTTAATGAAATAAAAGATTACTACAATACAATAATCAACAGTGTAAATAATAGATTAATAATATATTCAATACCTTTCTTAACAGGTGTAGATATGACTGTGGAACAATTTGGTGAATTATTTGAAAATGAAAAAATTATAGGTGTTAAATTTACAGCAGCAGACTTCTACTTATTAGAAAGATTAAGAAAAGCATATCCAAATCACTTAATATATGCAGGGTTTGATGAAATGATGTTACCAGCAACTGTACTTGGTGTTGATGGTGCTATAGGATCTACTTTTAATGTAAATGGTATAAGAGCTAGACAAATATTTGACTTAGCAAGAGACGGTAAGATTGAAGAAGCTAGAGAAATACAACATATAACTAATGATTTAATAAGTGCTATTCTTTCAAATGGATTATATGCAACATTAAAAGAATTATTAAAACTAAACGGCGTTGATGCAGGATACTGCCGTAAACCAATGGCTTTAACTACAGAGGCTCAAGTAAAAGAAGCTAAAAATATATTTGATAAATATTTAAATGAAAAAGTACTAATAAATGCTTAGTTAAAATTAAGGGAAGGGTATAAAAAGTACTTTTCCCTGTATATGTATTATAAAAATTGGGGGAGGAAAAAAATATGGGGTTCACTACAATTGATTTTATTATATTAGTAGCATATTTAGCAGCAGTATTATTTGCAGGTTTACATTTTTCTAAAAAAGATATGCAAGGAAAAGAATTCTTCAAAGGTGATGGAACAATTCCTTGGTGGGTAACAAGTGTATCAATATTTGCAACGCTATTAAGCCCAATATCATTTTTATCACTAGCTGGAAACTCTTATGGTGGAACTTGGATAATGTGGTTTGCACAACTTGGAATGTTAATAGCAATACCTTTGACAATTAAATTTTTCTTACCAATCTATAGTAAATTAAATATAGATACAGCTTATCATTACTTAGAATTAAGATTTGATAGTAAAGGTCTTAGAGTTCTTGGGGCATTAATGTTTATAGTTTATCAAATAGGTAGAATGTCAATAATAATGTATTTACCATCAATGGTTCTTGCTAGTTTAACAGGTATAAATGTAAATATACTAATAATAGTAATGGGTGTTATAGCAATTATTTATTCATATACAGGTGGATTAAAATCTGTTTTATGGACAGATTTCATACAAGGAAGTGTACTTTTAGTAGGAGTTACTTTTGCCTTAATATACCTATTAAATAGTATAGATGGTGGAGCTGGAGCAGTATTTGAAACTTTAAAAAATGGTAAATTCTTAGGTGCGGATGAAGTTATATTCGATCCTAATATATTAAAAACAAGTGTATTTTTAATGATAGTAGGAGCTGGATTTAATACTTGTTCATCATATATATCAAGCCAAGATATAGTTCAACGTTTTACAACAACTACAGATACAAAGCAGTTAAATAAAATGATGCTAACTAATGGCGCCTTATCAATATTTATAGCAACAGTATTTTACTTAATAGGAACTGGTTTATATGTATTCTATGGACAAAATCCATTACTTGCTCAAACTGCTCAACAAGATCAAATATTTGCATCTTACATAGCATATCAATTACCAGTTGGTGTTACAGGTATATTACTTGCAGCAATATATGCAGCATCTCAATCTACTTTATCTACTGGTCTAAATTCAGTAGCAACAAGTTGGACTTTAGATATACAAGCACGTTTAAGTAAAAAAGAAATGAGTTTCGAACAACAAACAAAAATAGCTCAATATATTTCTTTAGGTGTTGGTATAGTTGCTATAGCGGTTTCTATGATTTTAGCGAATGGAGAAATAAAATCAGCTTATGAATGGTTTAATGGATTTATGGGACTAGTTCTTGGTGTACTTGCTGGTACATTTGTACTTGGAGTATTTACTAAAGTTGCAAATGCAACAGGCGCTTATGTAGCATTTGCAGTTTCAGCAATAGTAATGATATTTATAAAATACAACATGCCAGATGTATCAATATGGTCTTACTCAATAATATCAATTGGATTATCAGTAGTAGTTGGTGTTCCAGTTAGTTACATATCTAGAAAATTAACTAATGATACAAGTGTACCACAAAGAGATACAGTTATTTATGAATAGTGGGAGGACATTATGATATTTGGAAATATAGAAAACTTAAATGAATATACTTATTTAGATGAAAATATAAAAAAATGTTTTGAATATGCAAAAAATAATGACTTATTATCTTATGATAAGGGATGTCATAAGATAGATGGAGATAATCTTTTTGTAAATATAGTGGAATATGAAACAACTGAAAAAGAAGATAGATTTTGGGAAGCTCATAGAAACTACTTAGATTTACATTTAATGTTAGATGGATGTGAGCAAATAGATCTTAATTTTATAGAAAATATGAGTCAAAAAGAATTTGTTGAAAAAGATGATTTTTTACCACTAGAAGGTGATGAAAATAGTCATGTCATATTAAATAATGGAGATTTTTTAATATGTTATCCTCATGATGGACATAAAACAGCTATAAAGGTTGATAAATCTTCTAAAATAAAAAAAGCAATATTCAAAATAATTATTTCAAAATAAAAGGAGGGAGTGTAGGATAATTTTCTATACTCCCTAAGTTTGTATAACGAGAGGACAAAATTATGAAAAAATATGCATGTATAGATGTGGGTGGAACATCAATAAAATATGGAATTTTAAAAGAAGATTTAACTTTTGAAGAAAGATGTGAAATGGATACACATGCTAAAAAGGGTGGAGCCAATATATTAAATAAAGTTATAAATATAGTGAAAAATTTTAAGGAAAAATATAAATTAGAAGGAATATGTATATCTACTGCAGGAATGGTAGATTGCCAAAGGGGAGAAATAATTCATTCATCGTCTTTAATCCCTAATTATACAGGTACAAAAATAAAAGAAACTTTGGAAAAAGAGTTTAATATACCATGCGAAGTTGAAAATGATGTAAATTGTGCAGCCCTTGCTGAGCATTTTGTAGGAGGTGCAAAAGGAAGTAAGGTGAGTTTATGTTTGACTATTGGAACAGGCATAGGCAGTGCTATTATAATTAATGATGAAGTTTATCATGGAGCTTTTGGTAGCGCTGGAGAGGTAGGTTATATGAATATGATGGGATCTACATTTCAAGATTTAGGAGCAAGTAGCATTTTAGTAAAAAAAGTGGCCGCCATGAAAAATATTGATATAAAAGATATTAATGGTAAATATATTTTTGAAAAGGCAAAGTTGGGAGATGAAGACTGCATAAAAGCTATAGATGAGATGGTAGAAGTTTTAGGAGAAGGTATAGCTAATATATGTTATCTAATAAATCCAGACGTTGTAGTCCTTGGGGGCGGAATAATGGCACAAAAAGAATATTTATATGATAAAATAAGAAATAGTTTGGATAAAAACTTGATACCTTTTATAGCTGAAAAAACAAAATTAAAATTTGCTGTACATAAAAATAATGCAGGAATGCTAGGTGCATATTTTAATTATAAAAATATGCAAAAAAATAGAGGTTTTTAAAAGACCAGCTATTAAATTATTCATAATTT
>USRS01000052.1 GCA_900557165.1 uncultured Clostridium sp. | reverse complement strand
TAATTATATTATATATGATTAATCACGAAGTAAGCTAACAGAGCCTATTTTTTATGTTATGTAGTATTAGTTTAAAATATTTGATACTTAACTTTTAAATCCGTGTTAAGAAATAAGGTTATATTTAGTGAATAGTTTCAATAAGTAATAAAGTACTTATAGGTCTGAATCACTTATATAGTTTAGATGGTGTATCAATTTTTTACTTTTATATTTAAATATTGTTTTAGATGAAGAGGGAGGATACTACTTTTTATTATATTTTTGTTATTAACTTAAAAAAGAGTTGAAAATGATTATCATTAGTGATAAAAATTGAGTAAGTGATAATAATTATCAATTGGAGGTAATAATATGAAATTAGAATGTAATAAAGAATGTTGTGACAATAAATCAAATTCAATATATATAAAAAGAATACTAGAAATGATAGGTGCTGTGATTTTAGGTTCAAAACCAGCAGAAATCATAAATGTTCCTGGAAATGATGATGTAAAAAAAGAAAAACTTACTCAAATAGAATCTTTCTTTAGTAATTGTTCAAAAATCACATACAGAATAATTACTACTCGTGATGGAGGGAAAAGAGTTCTATTTATCAATGAAAAATCAATGGAACAAGTTTTATCTAACAAAAAATGTGTAAACTTTTTAAAATTTGTTGGATATCCTTATGAATATAAGTTAAGTGCTTATATGAATGAACTAGTTGTTAGACTTCAATCGGAAGAATTTCCTCATGAGATTGGAATTTTCTTAGGATATCCTCTTAAAGATGTATTAGGATTTATGGGATATGGAAAATATGAATTAGTAGAGGTTAGAAACTGGAGAATTTATGGAGATAAAGAAATTTCTTATAAAGTTTATGATAATTTTATGAGGGATAAGGCTATTATGAAAGAAATGATAGAAACAATGAATATATCTGAATTAAGAAAAGCTATATAACTTTTAATGCTTATGTTATAAAAATTAGGGTGAACTTCACCCTAATTTTTTATGCTATAAGCAAGATTTTACGTAATCTACAGGCACATCCATTCTAGTGGCTACTGTTTCTGCAGATATACCTTTATTTAAAAATTTTCGTACAACTTTAGTTAGGTCCTCAGCAACCTCAATAATATGTTTATCAGGATCATAAAAACGTACAACACGTTGTCCCCAGGAATGTTCAATAACAGGATGAACATAAGATATATTAGGGATTTGTTTTAACCTTAATATAAAGTCATCAAAATCATTTTCTTCAAAATACAATTCACTATTATTTGCACCAAAAAAAATTTCATTTTTTGATTTATGTATAAGACTAGGCCAAGAATCTTTTGTTTGCAAAACTATACCGCCAGTTAGTGTTACATTTTCACCAAAATCTAAGTCCACATCTAATCCAAGAACCTCAGAATAAAATAGCTTAGATTTTTCCATATCAGAGACAACAATTAATGGATTTGCAAATTTCATATTAATCACCCCTTAACTAAATAGTAGCTAAAGGATGTAATCATTGCAAATATAAAGTTGGTTAATAATTTAATTATGTATTTTGTTTGAAAAATTAAGAACATGGAGATTATAAGGATAAAACTTATAAGGAGGGAAAATAATGAAATATGATGTTGTAATCATAGGAGCTGGACCAGCAGGAGTAGCTGCAGCTCATAATCTTATAAATAATAATATATCCTGTGTATTAATTGATAAACAAAAATTTCCTAGAAATAAACTTTGTGCAGGTGGAATTACTAGCAAATCATTTGAATTGATGAAAATTTTGAAACTAGATGAATTTGATATTGAAAATGCAGTAATAAGTGAAGGATCAAGTTTATATTTAGAATATAAGCATATAGCTGATATTAAATCAAATAGATTAACCTATTTGGTGAATAGATTTGATTTTGATGACTACTTAGTAAAACAATATAAACAAAAAGGTGGAAAATTACTAGAAGGAAGAAAAGTAGTTAATATCGATATGGAACACAATATGATAATTTTAGATGGAGGAGAAGTAATAAAATTCAAGTACATAATAGGTGCCGATGGAGCTGTTGGAATTACTAAGGGATTAGTAGAGGAAAATGTAAAAGCTAATGGTTTTTGTTTGCAAATAGAAGTTAATAGAGATGAATTTAATTATGATAGCAATAATATGTCTTTGTATTATGGAATAATTCCTCAAGGATATGGATGGATTTTTCCTAAGAAAGAAACTTTGACAATAGGTTTTGGAGGAAATTATGATAAAAATTTAAATTATCACAAAGAGTTTGAAAAATTTCTAAGTAAATTAGGAATAAATTTTGATAAAAAGGAATTTAGAGGAGCAATGTTGCCTTTTGGAGACTATGTAAAAAATCCAATTGATAAATCAAAAAACTTATTATTAGTAGGAGATGCAGCTGGTTTGGTAGATCCTATTACAGGTGAGGGGATATATTTTGCCATGCTATCGGGAATCAAAGCATCTAATGTTATTATAAAAGCTTTAAAGGAAAATAATAAAAATGAAGTTGATAAATATATTGAAGAAATTTCTTTAATAACAAAAAATATAAGTAAAGGTGCAAAGCTTAAGAAACTAGTTTATAAATATAGAAAACATATATTTAATGCTATGAAAAATAAAAAAATAGGAAACTTTCTATTTAATGAATGTCTTTATGAATCAAATTATGATTTGTTGGAATTATTTTTTCATAAAAATAAAAATGAATGAGTATTTAATACCTATATTAAACCTTGATTAAATCTATCAAAAAACGTAAAATATAAGGATATGATATTATAAATAAGTGTGAAATTTAAATAATTATAATAATAGATTAAAAGGTGATTATATAAAATGATAAAAGAAATAATCGTAGTTGAAGGAAGAGATGATGTTACAGCCGTAAAGAGAGCTTTAGACTGTGAATTAATAACTACTGGAGGATTTGGTTTCCCAAAAGGTGTAATGGAGAGAATTAAAGCAGCTCAAGCAAGAAGAGGTGTTATAATTTTTACTGATCCAGATTTTGCAGGAGAAAAAATCAGAAAAAAAATAGCAGCAGAAGTACCAGGGTGTAAACATGCATTTTTACCAAGAGAAGAAGCTAAAAAAGATGGAGATATAGGAATAGAAAATGCATCTCCAGAAAGTATATTAAGAGCCTTAAATAAGGTTAGAACTGAAAGTACGGAAAAAAGATGCGAATTTTCTCAAGTTGATTTAGTGATAAATGGACTAATTGGAAATGAAGATGCATCTTATAGAAGGGATAAAGTAGGACAAATACTAGGAATCGGATATGGAAATGCTAAACAATTCTTAAACAGACTAAATAATTATGGAGTTTCAAGAGAAGAGTTTAATAATGCAATAGAAAGTATATAAGGAGACAAAAATGGATAGATTATCATCACATCAAGCCACAAAAGAAGTTGTTCAAAAACATAATTTCAAGTTTTCAAAATCTCTTGGACAAAACTTCTTAATAGATACAAATGTAATCGATAGAATTCTTGAAGGTGCAAGAGTTAAAGAAGGAGATTACGTAATAGAAGTAGGGCCAGGGATAGGAACACTTACAAAAGAAATGGGAAGAAGTGCAGAAAAAGTAGTGGCTATAGAAATAGACAAAACTTTAATACCGATATTAGAAGAAACTTTAGTAGATTTCCCTAATATAGAAGTAATAAATCAAGATATATTAAAAGTTAATGTACAAGAATTAGTAAAAGAAAAATTAAATGGAGGTCCAGTAAAATTAGTTGCTAACCTTCCATATTATATAACAACACCAATAGTTATGAAATTCTTAGAAGAAGATATACCAGTAACTGATATAGTTGTTATGGTTCAAAAAGAAGTTGCTGATAGAATGAATGCTAAACCAAATACAAAAGATTATGGTGCATTATCAGTAGCAGTTCAATATTACTGTGATACAGAAATAGTTGCAAAAGCTCCAAGACACATGTTTATGCCACAACCAAATGTTGATTCAACAGTTATAGGACTTCATGTAAGAGAAGAACAAATATATCATGTTGATAATGAAGATATATTCTTTAAAACTGTTAAAGCATCTTTTGGACAAAGAAGAAAAACTCTTCTTAATTCATTAGGTGGCCTTGGTTTCTTAAGCAAAGACCAAATAAAAGAGGCATTAAAAGAAGCTAATATAGATGAAAAAAGAAGAGGAGAAACTTTATCAATAGAAGAGTTTGCCTCATTATCAAATGCGGTAAATAGAATTCATAATGAAAATAAATAATTTTAAGCTAGTCGAAAGACTAGCTTTTTTAATGGATTAAAATTCAAAAAATATTCATAGTACTTAATAAATAAATTATCTCATATAATTTCTTGAGAGATTATGTTAAGGGGTGAGAAAGGAATGGCAAAAAGAAAGTTTAAAAGAGACTACATTATGCTAGAAGCAAAAGATTTGAATTTTAGATTAAAAGATAAAGTATCTCCAAAGGCTTTTGCTAAAATAGAAGTTACTGATGAAAAATCAGTTATAGCTTTATATGCTGAAAATCTAAAAAATGTAGAAGAAGGTTATTCAGTAGTAGCAATAAGAAGTGACTACGAAACTATAGATTTAGGAAATTTTAATGTAAATGAACAAGGTAAAGGTGAATTTAGTTTAGATATGGGAGAAGATGACATAGATATAAAGGGAATTGCAGTTATACAAGATAAGGCAGTTCCTCTTATAGGTTTTAAAGGGAGTAAAATAGATAACTTCGAAGCTATATTATTTCCGCCTCAATATGAATATGAAGAAATAGAAGATAACAATGAAGAAGATGATGAAGAATATGAATATGAAGAGGTAGAATATGTTGAAGTAGGCGATGAAGAAAATAATGATACAGAAAATATAGAACCGGAAGAAGAAAATGTTTATGAGGAATATGAAGAAATAGAATATATTGAAAATGATGAAGAAGATGATGAATATGAATATGAAGAAGTAATATATGAAGAAGTTGAAGATGATGATATTGAAAATGATGATGAAGAAGATGCACAAGAAGAGGAACCCATTGAAACTCCAGCTCAAGGACGAAAAAGTGCTAAATTAAGAAATGATGATTATATTGAAAAGAAAATTAATAAGGCTAAATCAGTTTTAGAAAAACAATATACTAAAAATACCTATACACCTGATAAAACAAGTAAAGAGCAACACAAGAGCGCAGGAGCTTTATTAATGCCAAGACAAATTAAAAAAGGATTAAAATATTTTAGAGAAGTCAAACCTTTTGTTTCTGATTATATTGATAATACTAGATGGTGGAAGATAGAAATTAATCCTACAACTATGTGTGGATATACGATGCCATATTTAGGCTATATAAATTCTTTAAATTATACCATGTATAGTGATGCAGTAATGCAATCTTATAAATATAGACATTACTTATTTGGTGTTAAATATGATGAGTATAATAAGAGACAGTATTATATTTATGCTGTTCCAGGTAAAAAGGCAGAACAACCAGATAAAGGTCATACAGGATTTACAAGATATCAACCATGTGATACTAGAAATACTTCACTAGGATATTGGTTATGCTTTGTAGATTGTAAGGCAAGAAAGATTGTTAAATAAATTAAAGTTACTATTGAATATAAACATATTTTAAACTAAAATAATTATTAAATAAAAATTGTTAAAATTTAAAAATAAGGGTAATAAAATAAATAAATATTAAAAATCACCTAGCTATATGCTGGGTGATTTTTAATGTTTATGAGAAATGATAATTATTATTGAAAGTAAAATTAAATCATTTGTAAATAAAAATTATTATATGGAGGTTAAAAATGGAGACAAGATATGATGAAGCAAATAAAGTAACATTGAAAGCAATAGGATGGAATATATTTCTTGCATTTATAAAAATAATTGCAGGAATTCTAGGAAAATCAAGTGTAATGATAGCAGATGGACTACATTCTGCATCGGATATAATAACTTCTATGGGTGTACTTATAGGCAATTATATTTCATCCAAACCTTTTGACAAGGAACATAATTATGGTCATGAAAAAGCAGAAACATTGGTATCATTTTTATTATCAATAATTTTAGTAGGAGTAGCTTTATCTATAGGTTATGAAGCTAGTAAATCACTATTTAATATTGAAGGGATAGCTATACCTACGCTACTGCCTTTAGTTGTATCAATAATATCAATATTAATTAAGGAGTATCAATATAGAATAACTATAAGAATAGCAAAAAAAATAAACTCACCAGCACTAAAAGCAGATGCATGGCATCATAGGTCAGATGCATTATCATCAATAGCAGCTTTTGTGGGTATAGGTGGAGCTATGCTTGGTTTTAAAATTTTAGAACCTTTAGCATCAATTGTAGTAGCGCTATTTGTTTGTAAAGTTGGATATGATATTTTAAAAAATGCAGTTAATGAACTTATGGATGTTTCAATAGATGAAACTTATGAAAATGAAATAAAAAAAATAGCTCAATTAACAGAAGGTGTTATGAATTTAGGTAGCTTAAGAACTAGAAAACATGGTGCTAGTGCATATGTAGATTTAGTAATATGTGTTGATGGAAAACTTACAGTTACAAGTGGTCATGATATAGCAACTAATTTAGAAAAAAAAATTCAAAATGATATAAATATAGTAAAAGGAATTACAGTTCATGTTGAACCATGCAATAGCTGTAATGAAAAGCGTTGTAATAAATAATTTAACCTTAAAATTAAGCTAAAAAAGTTATATAATAGATATATATAATTTTTAATCGGGGGTAGATTATGGCTAAAAGAAGGAAAATCAAAAAATCTGTTTTTTTAGTTGGTGGCATTATATTATTTTTTGGTGTATATATTGGATCATTTATGTTGTTTTCAAAAGTTGAAAATTCAGATAAGAAAAATGCAGTGACAATAAATACAGAAAGAGAAGATAATAGATCATTACTAAAGCAATTAGAAGACAAAGAAAAAATTTATTTATCTGATGGTGTTGTATCAGATGTTAGGGTAGATGACAAATTGCTAGAAGAGTTGAGATATTCTTTTGAAGATGTTAGTAAAATAAGAACTCCACAATCTTATACTTCTGTTTATGAAGGGTACTCAGATGACGGTTTAAAATTTTCTACAGATTTAAATGTAATAAGAATTTATACTGTAAATAAAGAAGAGTATTATAAAATACCTGTTTCATCTAAAGATGAATTTAAGAAAATTCTAGAAAAGAGTATCTACACTTCTTTTGATTTTGTGAAGCAATATAAAACTTGGAAAGAAGTAAAAATTACTTACAAAGATAAAACTAAGAATTTAAGTAGATGGAAATATGATGATTTAGCTAATACAATGGCATCTAAAAGAATAGTAGGAAAAGTACAACCAGAAAAAAGTAAAGAGAGAAGCGATTATAACTTTGTAATTCAAATTAAAGCTGATAATTATGAAGCAAAAATTGAAACTATGGGAGAAGACTATGTTAAAATTAGTTCAAAAGATTTAAGTTCTTATTATGAAGTTCATACAGCTTTATATACTTATATTAAAGATGAAGTATTTAAATTATCTAAATAATAAAAAAGTAGGAAGTTTACACATAAAACTTCCTACTTTTTTATTATTTATTACTTTCTTCTATTAATAATTCGCCAACACGGTAAACAGGTCCAGCACCTGCAGTTATTAATAAATCATTAGGTTTCATATTATCTTTTAAGTAATCAACAATATCTTCGAACTTGCTGATATATATAGCATCCACATTATTGTGGTATAATTTTTCAACTAAGTCTTTAGAATGAATATCCCCTGGATCATCTTCTCTAGCAGCGTAGATATCAGTTATTATAACTTTATCAGCAGAGTAGAATGCTTCACCAAATTCATTAAATAAAGATTTTGTTCTACTGTAAGTATGAGGTTGGAATACACACCATAAAGTAGATTTTTTTAGTTTTTTAGCAGCAGCTAAAGTTGCTTTTAATTCTGTTGGATGATGAGCATAATCATCAACTATTAAGGCACCATTATAAGTTCCTTTTGTTTCAAATCTTCTACCAACACCAACATATTTAGTGATACCATATTTTATATCTTCTATGCTTATTTCTGAAACAATAGAAGCTATTATTGCAGATGTAGCATTGTAGATATTGTGTACACCAGGAACTGATAATTGGAAGTTTCCAAGATCTTTTCCAAAGTAAACTAAGTCAAATGAACCAAATCCATGATCATTGAAATGAATGTTTTTGATTATAACATCATTTGAAGAGTCTTTACCATATTTGATTATTGTTGCTTTAACATCATGTAATATTCCATCAGTATTAGGACTATCTCCGTTTATTATAAAATGTCCATCTTTAGGTAATAATTTACCAAATTTATTAAATGATGCTTTAATTTCATTTATTCCAGAGAAATAATCAAGATGATCTTCTTCTATATTTAAAACGATTGCTATTTTAGGATTAAAGTTTAAGAAACTATCAGTATATTCGCAAGCTTCAGTTATGAAGTTTTCTGAATTACCTATTTTTACGTTACCACCTATTGATTTAAGATTACCACCAACTAATATTGTTGGATCTAAATTAGTGTGATCAAATATAGTTGATAACATAGATGTAGTTGTAGTTTTTCCATGAGTACCTGAAACAGCTATTGAGTTTTTGTACTCTCTCATTATTTGTCCTAAAAATGCAGCTCTATTTATTGTCAGTATGTTTTTTTCTTTTGCAGTCATTAATTCTTCGTTGTCAGGATGTATTGCAGCAGTATAAACTACCATATCTAATCCATCAACAATATTTTCTTTTTTTTGTCCAATGTAAATTTTTGCACCTTGAGATTGAAGTTTATCTGTCATTGAAGATTTGCTCATGTCAGAGCCTGAAACTGTATATCCTTTGTTAAGGCATATTTCAGCTAAAGCACTCATACTTATTCCGCCAATTCCTATGAAATGTATCTTCATAATAAAACCACCTTTCATTTTATTTATTTCTATAATAAGAACTATTTTTGTGGTATAATTAAACAATGTTCAATATTTTAAGTATCATATGCATATACTAAATCATATATTCTATTAAAACTTTATTAAAATATATGAAACATAACTTATATTATATCATATAATAAAGTCTTATGCATTATTTACTTTAAACCATAAACAGTTGTAATTGTAGGAGGTTAAGGAAACAATGAAGTTTAAGAGAACGGAAAGAATTGGTGCCATAGTTAAGATATTATCGGATAATCCAAATAAAATTTATACATTAAGTTATTTTACAGAAACATTTAATGCTGCCAAATCTACAATTAGTGAAGACTTATTAGTTGTTAAAAATGTATTCGAAAAATTACAACTAGGTAAAGTTATAACAATTTCTGGAGCGGCAGGCGGAGTAAAATACATACCTAAAACATCAATACAAGAAAATCAAAACTTCCTAATGGAATTATGTGAAAAAATAAGTTCACCAGATAGAATTTTATCAGGAGGGTTTTTATATTTAATAGATTTAATATACGATCCAACAATTGTATCAAAAATAGGTAAGATATTTGCTTCAAATATAGATTATTCTGATGCAGATTATGTAGTTACAATGGAAACAAAGGGAATACCAATGGCTCTTATGACTGCAAAAGCAATGAATTTACCTTTAGTTATCATTAGAAAAGATATGAAAGTTTCTGAGGGGTCAACTCTAAGCATGACTTATGTAACGGGAGATAATTCAAAAGTTCAAAGCATGAGTTTACCAAGAAAAGCTATAAAACCAGGAAGTAAAGTTATACTTATAGACGACTTTATGAGAGGTGGAGGAACTATAAAAGGTATGACACAGCTAATGAATGAATTTGGTGCACAGGTCATAGGTACGGGAATATTTATAACTACATCTACACCAGAAGAAAAATTAGTTGAAGACTATATATCTTTAATAGAAATTGATACAAGAGGAAATGAAATAATAGTTAAACCGAATTTAAAAACATTCAAGGATGAATATAGAACGGAAGAAATTTCATATGAGGTTTTAGATAATATAAATAACGATGAAATAGATGATTAATTCTAATTAATTCAAATTATATAATTATTTTTATAAATAAAAAATAAAAAATATTTATAAAAGTAAAAGGAATTTATCAAAAAGTATAGAATTATTTACCAAACAGTTTATAATTATATTGGGTAAATTGTATTTTGTCAAAATCATAAAGGGGGATATTTAGATATGAACATAACTGACGTAAGAGTAAGAAAAATTACTGATGAGGGGAAAATGAAATGTATAGTTTCTATAACTTTTGATAACTTATTTGTAGTACATGATATAAAAGTTATAGAAGGGCAAAATGGCTTATTTATAGCTATGCCAAGTAGAAAAGTTGGAGAAGGTAACTTTAGAGATATAGCTCATCCAATAAATGCTGAAATGAGACAAGTTTTAGAGGATGCAGTATTAAAAGCTTATCATGAAGCTTTAGCTCAATTAGAAGTTGCAGCAGAATAATTCTATAAAAAGAATATTCTAAAATTTGTAAGAAATAAATGAGTCGATTTAATCGGCTCTTTTTTAATTGTAAATAAGTATTTTTTTAATTTTATAGTTAATAATATAATATATAATGTGGTAAATAATATTATTTAAAGATATGTTGACAAAAGTATGAAATAAAATTATGATATTATCATAAGATAAAATATAAAAATTAATTTTATAAAAGCTATGATAAGAACAAGTAGTGATTAATGAAAGTAAACAGAAAGTAACCGGTTGATGAGAGGTGCATATATAGTTAATTATGAATACATCTTTGAGCTTCACACCGAACAAATTTTAGTAGGCTGGGACGGATTTAACACACGTTAAAGTGTTATAGTATTTATATAGATACTAACTGAGGTAAATAGTGTGAACTATTTACAAACAAAGGTGGTAACGCGAGATATGCTCTCGTCCTTTTATAGGACGGGAGCTTTTTTTATTACAAGGAATTTTTATAATGAAAATTAATTTAAAAAATATTAAAAATAAAGGAGAGTAAGACTATGTCAATGACAACTTATGATGAATTAGTTGCTAGAGGATTAGTTGCTCAAGTAACTGATGAAGATGAATTAAAAGAACTTATAAACACAGGTAAAGCAGTATTTTATATAGGATTTGATGCTACTGCAGATAGTTTACATGTTGGTCACTTTATGGCTTTATGTTTAATGAAGAGATTACAAATGGCTGGAAACAAACCAATAGCACTTGTAGGTGGAGGAACTACTATGATAGGTGATCCATCTGGAAGAACAGATATGAGAAAAATGTTAACTCCAGAACAAATAAACTACAACTGCGAATGTTTCAAAAAACAAATGAGTAAATTCATAGAATTTGGTGAAGATAAAGCTTTATTAGTTAATAATGCAGAATGGTTATTAGATTTAAATTATGTAGATTTATTAAGAGAAGTAGGAGCACACTTCAGTGTTAACAGAATGCTTACTTTCGAATGCTACAAAAACAGAATGGAAAGAGGACTTACTTTCTTAGAATTTAACTACATGATAATGCAAGCATATGACTTCTATCATTTATATGAAAAATACGGATGTCAAATGCAATTAGGTGGAAATGACCAATGGGCTAATATGCTTGCTGGTACAGAGTTAATAAGAAAGAAATTAGGAGAAAATGCTTATGCATTAACTATAACTTTACTTCTTAACTCAGAAGGAAACAAAATGGGTAAAACAGCTAACGGTGCAGTATGGCTAGACCCTAATAAAACTTCTCCATTTGAATTCTATCAATACTGGAGAAATGTTGGAGATGCAGATGTATTTAAATGCATGCGTATGTTAACATTCTTATCATTAGAAGAAATAGAAGCAATGGAAAAATGGGAAGACAATAGAATAAACGAAGCTAAAGAAGTTTTAGCATTCGAATTAACTAAACTTGTTCATGGTGAAGAAGAAGCTACAAAAGCACAAGCTAGTGCAAGAGCATTATTTACAGGAGGAGCATCTGAACATATGCCAACTACTGAATTAACTGATGAAGACTTAACAGATGGACAAATAGATATAATATCTTTATTAGTTAAAGGTGGTCTTGCTCCAACTAGATCAGAAGCTAGACGTAATGTAGAGCAAGGTGGAGTAACTGCAGATGGTGAAAAAGTAACTGATTTCAAAGCTGTATTTGCAAGAGAAGTATTAGAAGGTGATGGAATAGTTGTTAAACGTGGAAAGAAAAAATTCCAAAGAATAGTTGTTAAATAAATTTAAATAGATAATTTATATAAAAATAACAGTAACTAGATAATTATAGTTACTGTTATTTTCGCATATACTAACACAATGTAAACAATACAAAAACCTAGTAATTTATTTGAAAAAATGATATATTATAGATGTTAAGAATACGATTGAATTATAAATTATTTGAAAAAAGATACATATTAATAGTAACAATAATAAGAAAATTTACTGAAATGGAGTGAAAATATGAACTTTAAAGCTATAATTCTTGCTGCTGGAAAAGGTACAAGAATGAAATCAAAATATCCAAAAGTTGTTCATAAAGTATGCGGAAAAGAAATGGTAAATCATATTATAGATGTATCAAAAAAATCTGGGGTTAAGGATATAGTTACTATATTAGGTCACGAATCGGAAGTAGTAAAAAATATATTACCAGAAGATACTATGATTGCTATGCAGACAGAACAATTGGGGACAGGTCATGCTGTCAAAATGGCAAAAGAATACATAAACGATGAAGACACGATAGTAATCTTATGTGGAGATACTCCTCTTATAAAAGAAGATACTTTAAAGAGATTATTTGATTATCATATAGAAAATAAATATACAGCTACAGTTTTAACTACAGTAGTAGAAAATCCAACTGGATACGGAAGAGTAATCAGAGATGAAAATGGAGATGTATTAAAAATTGTAGAACAAAAAGATGGAACACCAAAAGAATTAGAAACAAAGGAAATAAATTCAGGAATATACTGTTTCAAAGGTGAAATGCTTAGACAGTCTTTAGATTTACTTGATAATAATAATGCTCAAGGTGAATATTATTTAACAGATACAATAAAAATATTAAGAGATAAAGGTTTCAAAGTTGGAGCATATAATGGTTCTACAATAGAAGAACTAATGGGAGTTAACTCTAGACTTGAACTATCTAAAGCAGAAACTTTAATGAGAAAAAGAATAAATGAGTTCCATTTAATAAATGGAGTTACAATAATAGATACAGCATCTACTTACATAGAAGCTAATGCTGAAATAGGATCAGATACAATTATTTATCCAGGGGTTATGATTCATGGAAACACTAAAATAGGAAATGAGTGTATTATAGGAATGAACTGTTCTATAACAAATTCAACTATAGGAAATAATACAGAAATCAAAAACTCTACAATAATAGATTCAACTGTTGGGGAAAATACTATAGTTGGACCATATGCTTATTTAAGACCAAAAAGTAACATAGGAAATCATGTGAAAATAGGAGATTTCGTAGAAGTTAAGAATGCTACTATAGAAGATAATTCTAAGGCATCTCATCTTTCATATATAGGAGATGCTCATGTTGGCAAAAATGTCAACATAGGATGTGGGGTAGTATTTGTAAATTATGATGGAAAAAATAAATTCAAATCAGTAGTTAAGGATGGCGCATTTATAGGTTCAAACTCAAATCTAGTTGCACCAGTAACTGTTGAAGAAAAGGGATATATTGCTACAGGTTCTACAATAACTGATGATGTATCTGAGGGAGCTTTAGCTATAGCTAGAGCAAGACAGGTATTAAAAGAAGGTTGGGTAGCAAAAAAAGAAAAAAAAGATAACACTAAATAGCTAATTATTAGTTTATAAAAAACACTTAATAACATTTATATAATTTTCAGGAGGACAAGTAATGAACACTAGCGGAAGCGAGATAAAAATTATTGCAGGTAATTCAAATATGGAGCTTGCTCAAAAAATCGCAGATTATATAGGAGTAAATGTAGCAAATTGCCAAGTCACTACATTTAGCGATGGAGAGATAAGTGTAAATATAAATGAAACCGTAAGAGGTTGTGATGTATTCGTAGTTCAATCTACTAATAACCCAGTTAATGAAAACTTAATGGAGTTATTAATAATGATAGATGCCTTAAGAAGAGCATCAGCAGGAAGAATAACAGCCGTTATACCTTATTATGGATATGCTAGACAAGATAGAAAAGCTAAGGCAAGAGATCCAATCACAGCTAAATTAGTAGCAAATTTAATAACAGCAGCAGGGGCAGATAGAGTATTAACAATGGATCTACATGCAGCACAAATACAAGGATATTTTGATATACCATTAGATCATCTTTTAGGAGGAAGTTTATTAGCTAACTACTTCAATAAGAAAAATATAGAAGATTTAGTAGTAGTATCACCAGACCTTGGAAGTGTAACTAGATCTAGAAAATTTGCTAATCAGTTAGATGGAGAAGTTCCACTAGCTATAATAGATAAAAGAAGACCTAAAGCTAATGTTTGTGAAGTAATGAATCTTATAGGTGATGTAAATGGGAAAAATGTTATCATGTTAGATGATATGATAGATACTGCAGGAACTATAACTAATGCCGCTAATGCATTAAAAGAGTTTGGTGCAAAAGACATATATGCTTGTTGTACTCATGCAGTTTTATCTGGACCAGCTATAGAAAGAATAGAAAACTCAGCAATTAGTGAGTTAATTGTTCTGGATACTATAAGACTTCCTAAAGAAAAAGAAATTGATAAGATAAAAGTATTAACAGTGGCAGAAATGTTTGGAGAAGCTATTAAGAAGATATTCTCTAATGAATCTGTAAGTGTTTTATTTTAATTAGTATTTACATGTGAGATATCAATCGTGAGATTGATATCTCTTTTTTTATTGTAAATGTTATTAATTTTTTAATTCATGATGTTTATAAAAATATTATCATGGATAGAATATAAATATTTATTAATAAATAAAAAAGAGGTAAGAAATGAATATATTTAATTTATTAAAAGAGGCAATAGATTTAGGTGCTTCAGATATACATATCACAACAAACTCACCGCCAATAGCTAGGATTAAGGGAAAATTAATAAATTTATCAAATGATATAATAACAAAAGAAATTGCGAAAGATTTAACTAAACAAATTGCAAAAAAAGAACGATTTCAAAAGATAGAAGTTATGGGAGAAGTAGATTTTTCAGTATCATTAGATAATGGGGCTCGTTTTAGAGTAAATGCCTATAAACAAAAAGGAGATTATGCCTTAGCTATCAGAGTTATAAACATAATTATACCAAGTTTTGAGGAACTAAATCTTCCACTAAGCATATCAACTTTTACACAAAAGAATAAAGGATTAGTTTTAGTAACTGGGCCAACAGGAAGTGGTAAGTCTACAACCTTAGCTAGTTTAATAGATATGATAAATAAAAATAGACAAACTCATATAATAACCTTAGAAGACCCTATAGAGTATGTTCATAATCACAAAAAAAGTATTGTAAATCAAAGAGAAATAGGAAGTGATTCTAAGTCATTCCAGTCAGCGCTTAGGGCAACATTACGTCAAGATCCTGATGTAATACTAATAGGAGAAATGAGAGATACAGAGACTATTTCTATAGCTTTAACAGCGGCCGAAACAGGACATCTTGTTTTTTCAACATTACATACAATAGGTGCAGCTAAAACTATAGATAGAATAGTCGACAGTTTTCCATCAAATCAACAGCAACAAATAAGAACTCAATTATCAACTGTTTGTGAGGGAATCATATCACAACAACTATTACTAACTAAAGATGGAAGTAAAAGAATAGCAGCTATAGAAGTTATGATATGTACGCCAGCTATTAGAAATTTAATCAGAGATAATAAGAGTTATCAAATTCAAAATGCCATGCAAACTGGTTTAAGTAAAGGTATGCATACTATGGACCAAGACTTAATTAAACTTTATAATGAAGGAAAAATTTCAAAGGAAATGGCCCTTAGTAGATGTAGTGACTACGATTATGTTGATAAATCTCTTGGAAGGTATACATAATAATATTAAATAGGAGTAATTAACAATGAAAATTTTTATAAACATGTATGTATTTGTAGTTGGTATGATATTTGGTAGTTTTTTCAATGTATGCATATTTAGAATACCCAAAAAGCAATCCATATTAAATCCACCATCTCATTGTCCAAACTGCAAAACTAGATTAAAACCTAAGGATTTAGTTCCAATACTTAGCTATTTATTGTCAGGAAAAAAATGCAGATATTGCAATATAAAAATATCAAGAAGATATGCTTTAGTAGAATTATTAACAGGTATATTGTTTTTACTCGTATATAACAAGTATTTGATAGACATAGCAACAATTAATTTTTTAGTTTTAATATCATTATTGATAATTATTACATTTATAGATATAGACCACTATATAATACCAGATGAAATAATTATAATAGGTTCAGTATTTGCTATTATATTTAATTTAGTATTTAAAATAATTACAATAGAAGAAAGTTTACTAGGAGCGCTAATTTGTGGTGGAATAGTTTTAATTTTAGTACGTATAATAGAATTTATAGTAAAAAAAGAAGTAATGGGTGATGGAGATATAAAACTTTTTGCCATGATAGGTTTATTTTTAGGTGTGAAAAATAGTTTATTAGTAGCTTTATTGAGTGTATACATAGGCGCTATTTTTGGAATTATAAGTATAGTTTATAATAAAATAAAAAAGCAAGAATACAACTCAGTGATTCCATATGGACCTTTTATTTCTATATCAACATTGACTGTAATGTTATATGGAAAAAATATTATAAATTGGTATTTGAATTTTATCTAACCAAACGATAATTATTTGATTTAAATTTATCATATAAAAATAAATTTAGGGAGATGACTTTTTTGTTACCTCCCTTTAAATATGTATAAAACTTGAACTAAAAAACTATAATATTAAATATTTAAAGGTAAAAGGAAAAATCTCAAAGAAAGTAGTATTTAATATTGGGGAATTAAAACCTTACTATTATAAAAAATAATCATGATATATTTAGTAATTTTGATAGTTTTTATAATTTTATCCTTTCTTTCAGAAAAAATTATTTACAAATTAGATAATAGCTTGGATAAAAATTTAATCAATAAAGTGTTAATATTTTTACCAAACATGATAATACCTATTTTAATATATAATAAGTATGAAACAAGTATGCAAACTTTAAGTTACATGATGCTTGTACCATTTTTGATAATAATTTCCATAATGGATTTTAGAACAATTTACGTATATGATATCGTAATACTTAGTGGTATAATTATGCAGAGTGTTATTTTATTATTAAGTAAAGAATTAAGAATGGGCTTAATGGGTAATATAAAAGGATTATGTATAGGTGCTATTTTATCTTATTTTTTGGCTAAAATAACAAAATCTCTAGGAGATGGCGATATATTATTTTATGGACTTTGTGCTTTTGTTTTAGGGAAAAAATACTGCCTATATCTTATATTTTTATCTTTTATAGTTGGAAGTATTTATGGGATTTTTATACTTTTAACAAGAAAAAAATCAATAAAATCAGAGATTCCTTTTACACCATTTATATCTTTAGCAACAATTTTAATAATTTTGACACAAGATAATATAATTAATTTGTATTTTGACATTCTAAGCAAAAATTTATAAAGGAGGAGAATAATGTATATAATAGTAGGTCTGGGGAATCCAGGAAAACAATATGAAAATACAAGACATAATACAGGATTTATGGTATTAGATCGTTTAAGTGAAAAATTAAATATTGAAATGACACAAAACAAATTTAAAGGACTTTATGGAAAAAGTAAATATAAAGGTGAAGATGTGATTTTATTAAAACCACAAACTTATATGAATTTATCTGGAGAATCTGTTAGACAAGTTATGGATTTCTTTAAAATCAATCAAGAAGATATCTTAGTTATTTATGATGATTTAGATATGCCAGTAGGGAAGCTTCGTTTAAGACAAAGTGGTAGTGCTGGTGGGCATAATGGTATTAAAAATATTATCTTGCATACTGGAAGTCAAAATTTTAATCGTATTCGTGTAGGTATTGATCATAGTAAATATATAAAAGTTGTTGATTATGTTTTATCACGTTTTACAAAAGATGAACAAGATGCTATCAATCAAGGGATTGAAAATGCCAGTGATGCAGTCATTGATTATTTGGATCATGGATTTAACCATGCAATGAATCGTTTTAATTAGAGGC
>USRS01000051.1 GCA_900557165.1 uncultured Clostridium sp. | reverse complement strand
TAGTAGGATTTGGTTTTGTAGGATTTTTAGATGACTTTATAAAAATAAAAATGAAGAGATCTTTAGGACTTAAAGCATATCAAAAGATAATACTACAATTTGCTCTTGCATTATTTGTTTCTTATTATCAATATAGTGCATCACCAAGCGCAACACAAATGATGGTACCATTTACAGATATAGTAATAAACTTAGGACCTTTATATGTGCCAATAATGATGTTTGTTATAATAGGAACAGTAAATGCAGTTAATTTAACAGATGGCTTAGATGGATTAGCATCAGGTGTTACATTAATAGTTTCTATATTCTTTATGATGTTAGCAATATCTGTAGGAAATAGTGATGTGGGAATACTTACAGCTGCTACAGGTGGAGCATGTTTAGGATTCTTAGGATTCAACTCATATCCAGCTAAAGTATTCATGGGAGATACAGGTTCAATGGCTTTAGGTGGAGCAGTAGTTGCTTTTGCTGTTTTAACTAATTCAGTACTTTTAATACCAATTGTTGGAGGTATTTATTTTGTAGAAGCTATATCAGTTATTATACAAGTTGCATCATTTAAATTAACTGGTAAAAGAGTATTTAAAATGGCACCAATACATCATCATTTTGAACAATGTGGATGGCCTGAAACTAGAGTTGTATTCGTATTTTGGATAACTACAGTAGTATTAGCTTGGATAGGAATAATTGCAGTATTCTAATAGTTAGGGGTGATAAAAATGAACCTAAAAAATAAAAATATTTTACTTGTTGGTTTAGCAAAAACAGGAGTTTCAACAATTAAATTATTAAATAAATTAGAAGCAAATATAATAGTTAATGATATAAAAGACAAAGAAAAGTTAAAAGATATATTAGAAGAATTAAAAGATATAAAAAATACAGAATATATACTTGGTTATCATCCTCAAAATGTTGACCATATTGACTTAGCAGTAGTATCTCCAGGAGTTCCACTAGATTTACCTTTTATATTAAAATTAAAAGAAGAAAATATAGAAGTAATAGGTGAAGTTGAACTTGCTTATAGACTTTCTAAAAATCCTAAATTTGTAGGAATAACAGGAACAAATGGAAAAACTACAACAACATCTTTAGTCGGTGAAATATTTAAAGCTGATAATAAAGATACTTATATAGTTGGAAATATAGGAAATCCTGTTATAGATACAGTTGAATTAACTAACGAAGATTCTTACTTAATAACAGAACTTAGTTCTTTCCAATTAGAAAGTATAGTAGACTTTAAGCCTAAAGTTGCATCAATTTTAAACTTTTCTCCAGATCATTTAAATAGACATCATACCATGGAAAATTATATTGCAGCTAAAGCTAATATATTTAAAAATCAAGATGAAAATGATTTTGCCATATTAAATTATGATGATATGGAAGTTAGAAAATTAGCACCAAAGTGTAAAGGTCAAATAATATTCTTCTCAAGAAAAGAAAAACTTGAGAAAGGTGTATATTTAGATGAGAATAACAATATAGTTATTCATATAGATGAAAAAATAGTTCTGTTAAATAAAAAAGAATTAAGTTTACCAGGAAATCATAATTTAGAAAATTGTATGGCAGCTATAGCGATGGCTTATGTTTGTAATATCAATTTAGATACATTAAAACATATATTAAAAACATTTAAAGCAGTTGAACATAGATTGGAATATGTAAGAACTATAAATGATATTATGTTTGTAAATGATTCAAAAGGAACTAATCCCGACTCTACAATAAAAGCCATAACTTCTTATGAATCACCTGTAATATTAATTGCTGGTGGTTACAATAAAGAAAGTGATTTTAATGAACTTTTAGAAATAGGAAAGGAAAACATTAAATCTTTAGTTTTAATGGGAGAAACAGCAGATATAATTGAAAAGACTGCAAAAGAAAAAAATTATAAATCTATAATAAAAGTAAACAATATGAAAGAAGCTGTTGAAGTTTCTTATAAGCAAGCTGAAAAGGGAGATGTAGTACTTTTATCTCCTGCATGTGCAAGCTGGGATATGTATAAAAGCTTTGAAGCGAGAGGATGCGACTTCAAAGATAATGTAAACAACTTAAAATAACTCCTTCAAGGCAATTTATTGCGAAATGGAGGGTAGTCTATCAGATGCCTAGTAAAAGTTTAAAAAAACAAATTAACAGGGGGATGAAGACTGATTTTGATTCAGTAGTATTTTATACTACTATGACTTTAGTATTTTTTGGGATCATCATGGTGTTTAGTGCAAGTTATATTCAATCTTCATTTAAACATAATGATCCCTACTTTTTTTTAAAAAGAGATTTAATTTATGCAACATTGGGGTTTATAGGAATGATAATTCTCTCCAAGGTCGATTATAAACTTTGGAAAAAGTATGCTACACCAATTTGTATAATTGCCATTGTATTTTTACTTTTAGTTTTAACACCGCTTGGTATAGAAGCTAACGGTGCAAAAAGATGGCTTGGTGTAGGAGGAGCAACATTTCAACCATCAGATATAGCGAAATTTGCTTGCGTTGTATTTACAGCAAAATTAATAGAAAAAAGATATGACAAAATAAAATCTTTGACAAAGGGTGTTTTGCCAATATTGATTATGCCTATGATAATATTTATACTTATAATGCTTGAACCGAATATGTCTACAGCAGGAACAGTAGTGCTTGTAATATTTGTTATGCTATTTGTAGCAGGAATGAATATGAAGTTTGTTGGTGCTATGGGGTTAGGAGGTATGGGCTTGTTTGCCCTATTAGTACTTATGGAACCCTACAGATTAAAACGTATAACATCTTTTTTAGATCCTTTTCAAGATCCATTAGGATCAGGATATCAAGTTATACAAAGTTTATATGCATTAGGGTCTGGAGGTTTGTTTGGTCTGGGCCTTGGCAAAAGTAAACAAAAATATTTTTACATACCAGAACCACAAAATGACTTTATATTTGCTATAATAGGTGAAGAGTTAGGATTAATAGGATGCATCTTGGTAATATTATTATTTATATTATTAGTATATAGATGTGTTAGAATAGCTTTAAAATGCGAAGATATATTTGGATGTATGTTAGTAATAGGTATTGGCTCATTGATAGGTATTCAAGCAGCATTAAATATTGCTGTTGCCACATCAACTATGCCAAATACAGGAGTAGCTTTGCCGTTTATAAGTTATGGAGGTACATCGCTTACTATGCTTATGGGTGAAATTGGAATAGTGCTAAACATCTCAAAAAGTGTCAAGATTAATTAACAGGAGATGATATAATGAAGGTATTACTATCAGGCGGAGGAACTGGAGGACATGTTTATCCAGCCATAGCAATAGCAAACAAAATAAAAGAAGAAAATCCTGATTGTGAGATATTATTTGTAGGAACCGAAAAAGGTATAGAATCAGAAATAGTTCCAAAATACGGATATGAATTAAAAACAGTTACAGTACAAGGATTTAGAAGAAAAATAGATTTTGAAAATGTAAAAAGAGTGTTTAAATTATGTAAAGGTTTAGAACAATCAAGAAGAATAGTGAAAAAATATAAGCCAGATATAGTAATAGGAACAGGAGGGTATGTAAGTGGACCTGTTTTATTTAACTCTGCATTAAATAAAAATGTAACAATAGTTCACGAGCAAAACTCATTCCCTGGAGTAACTAACAAAATTTTATCAAAAGTAGTTACAAAAGTTCTTACAAGTTTTGAAGATTCTCATAAGAGATTCCCAGAGGAAAGCCAAAGTAAATTAGTACTTACAGGTAATCCAGTTAGAAAAGAAATATTACAGGCAAGAAAGTCTGTGTCTAGAAAAAAACTTGGAATAAGTGAAGATAAAAAAATGGTTCTTTGCTACGGAGGTAGTGGAGGATCAGAAGAAATTAATGAAGCAATGTTGCTTGTAATAAAAAATATGGTTAGAGAAGATGTGGCATTCATATTTGCAACTGGAAAACTATATTATAATGATTTTATAAAAGCTTTAGGAGATATTCCTCTTAAACCTTATCAAAGAGTAATGCCTTACTTAGATAATATGGCTGATGGACTAGCAGCTAGTGATATTGTAATAGGAAGTGCAGGAGCAATATCTTTAGCAGAGATAACTGCTCTTGGAAAACCATCTATAATAATACCGAAAGCTTATACAGCAGAAAATCACCAAGAATACAATGCTAAAAGTATTGAATCACAAGGTGCAGGTATTGCCATACTAGAAAAAGATTTAACTCCAGAAAGATTAAATGAAGTTGTATTTAAATTATTAGGTGATAAAGAATTACTAATGGATATGGCTAATGCTAGTAAGTCTATAGGTAAACCACAAGCCATAGATTTAATTTATGATGAAATAATGAAAGCTTATAATGAAAAACAAGCATCTAAAAATAATAAAAAAGAAAAGCAAGTTAAAAAAATAGAAAAATCACAAGAAGCTGATGAAGCTACTAAAGAAGTTAAAACAATAGGAATAAAGAAAAAGTAACATATACCCCCCCTAAGTCATAATATTTAATAATAAGGGATTTAATATTATGATTAGGGGGGTTCATTTTGTCTAAATATCTAATAACTGGTGGAAATAAAATTTGCGGAACCTTAAGTATAAAAGGGGCGAAAAACTCCATATTGCCATTAATGGTAGCATCCTTATTAAATGAAAGTATTAGTATCATTCATAATGTGCCATTAATAGCAGATGTTTATACTATGATAGATATACTGAAAAGTATAGGATGTAAAATAGATTTAGATGATCATGTATTAGTAATTGATAGCTCTAATTTAACTTTTAATAAAATTGATGAAGGATACGTTAAGAAGATGAGATCTTCCATTATTGTGTTAGGAGCAATGATTAGTAGACTTGAACATGTTGAAATATATGAGCCAGGAGGTTGTGCAATAGGTAAAAGACCGATAGATTTACATCTAAATTCATTAAGAAAATTAGGAATAGAAATAGAAGAAGGAGCGATTATAGATTGTAAAAGAAAAGAAATAATAGGCAGTGATATTATTTTAAATAGTCCAAGTGTGGGAGCTACAGAAAATATTATTTTAGCTGCAGTTAAAGCAAAGGGAATTACAAGAATATATAATGCTGCAAAAGAGCCAGAAATAGAAGATTTACAAGAATTTGTAAATAAAATGGGTGCTAAAGTTAGTGGAGCCGGAAGTGACTTTATAGAGATACAAGGAGTAGATAAGTTAGATAAAGTTGAACATACTGTTATTCCTGATAGAATAGCAATAGGAACTTATATGGTTGCAAGTGCTATTACAGGAGGTTATTTAGAAGTAGATAAAATAGTAAGACCCCATATGGAGCCGATTAATAATACTCTAATAAAAGCAGGATGTGATATTGAATATACAAAAGAAGGACTAATACTTAAATCACCTAAGAAAATAAGTGCTATAAATTTTTTGAAAACAGATATTCATCCTAATTATCCTACAGACATGCAAGCACAAATGGTAGCGCTTATGACATTAGGTGAAGGCAAAACTATTTTTTGTGAAACTATATTTGAAAATCGTTTTATGCACTGTAAAGAACTTAATAAAATGGGAGCGGATACTCAGGTTATAAGTAATCATATTTGTAAGGTTAATGGTGTTGAAAAATTACATGCAGCAAAAACTACATGTCCTGACTTAAGAGGAGGAGCAGCTTTAATATTGGCAGCTCTTGTAGGAGAAGGGCAAAGTGAAATAAATAATATTTATCATGTTGAAAGAGGATATGAAAATATAGAAGGTGTATTAAATAACTTAGGTGCAAATATGACAAAAATATAAAAGGTCTATAGACCTTTTATATTTTTGTCATAATTTGTTTATTAAAAAGAAAAAGTTTTGTAGGAATTTTAATGACAAAAGAAGTATTTTATATATATATAAATATAGGGAGGGGTGTGTTTGAAAAGAAGAAAATTAAATACTAATAAGGTAATGGGTATTTTATTCTTTTTTCTATTGCTTACATTAGGAACATGTTTCTTCTTAAAAAGTGATTTTTTTTATTTAAAAGAAGTTGTAATAAATAATAATAAATATCTATCTAAAAATGAAGTTGAAAATTTACTGAATTTAGAAATGGATAAAAATATATTTTTTTATAATCTAAAAAATTTAGAAAATAAAGTAAAAGCAAATTCCTATATACAAAATTGTAAGATAAAAAGAAAGTTACCAGATAAATTAATTGTAAATATAAAAGAAAAAAATATAATAGGTCCTTTGTATAATGGAAAATCTTATTGCTATATGGATGATAAGGGTAATTTTATAGATGAAATAAAAACAACAAAAGATGATGAAATTGTAATATATGTAGATTATAATTTAAGTAATAAGTCAATTAAATTTAAAAAAGAAAGTGATAAGAAAAAATTAATAACATTATGCACTAAATTAAAAGAAGAAAATATATTAATGCAGATAAAAAATATTGATTTCAAGAATAAATCAGTAATTAATCTAAAAGGAGAAACGGGACTTGTTGTTTGCCTTAAAAAAGACAATAATATTGAAAAAAATGTTATAAAATTAAGGAATGTACTAATAGATTTGAAGAATAGAAAAGAAGTTTATGGCAAAGTAGATTTAACATATAATGACTATATTTTATATAGTCCTTATTCTAATTAAAAAATATTAAATATCACTATCTTTTAACAGTAGAATTTAAAACAAAGAATGTTATTTAATTAAATAAGGTAATATAATTGATATTATAAGTAAATATTTTAAATTTTTGACAAAATTAGAAAATATGTATTTTCAAAACCTTGTCATTAAGAGTATAATGATATAGGGCATAAAAAGCTTTTATATTATTTTATAGAAAAAGATATTTATCTAGAATATTTGACAATATATTAAATGAATTGTTATATATCTATTGTACATATAGTAAGAATATGAAGAATGATAGGATTTTTATGGAATGAAATAGTTATTTAACAAAAAATTCAAGTAAAATGATATAATCATATACATAACTATTTAATTCAGAAGATAGGGAGGTTAAAGATTTAATGAACAATAATAGAATTGATATAGAAACTGAAAATAATGATGCTATTATAAAAGTTATTGGTGTTGGTGGCGGTGGAAACAATGCTGTTAACAGAATGATAAGAGAAGAAGTTAAAGGTGTTGAATTTATTTCAATAAATACAGATAAGCAAGCATTATTATCTTCTATGGCGGAAAATCAAATTCAAATCGGAGAAAAACTAACTAGAGGGTTAGGTGCGGGAGCTAAACCTGAAGTAGGAAAAAAAGCAGCAGAAGAAAGTAGAGAACAAATAGTAGGATTACTTGATGGTACAGATATGGTATTTGTTACGGCAGGTATGGGTGGAGGAACTGGAACAGGTGCTGCACCAATAGTTGCTAAACTAGCAAAAGAGATGGGGATACTAACAGTAGGTGTTGTAACTAAACCTTTTGGATTCGAAGGTAAAATAAGAATGAAAAACGCTGAAGAAGGTATAAAAGACTTAAAAGCTAATGTTGATACATTAATAACTATACCTAATGATAGGCTTTTACAAATAGTTCAAAAAAATACATCTATGGTAGATGCATTCTCAATAGCAGATAACGTATTAAAACAAGGTATACAATCAATATCTGACTTAATAAAAATGCCAGGTCTTATAAACTTAGACTTTGCCGATGTTACTTCTGTAATGAAAGATAAAGGACTAGCTCATATGGGAATAGGAACTGCTAGCGGAGAAAATAGAGCTATAGAAGCTGCTAAAGAAGCAATACAATCTCCTCTTCTTGAAACATCTATAAGAGGAGCAAAAGGAGTATTACTTAATGTTGCAGGAGGACCAAACTTAACATTATTTGAGGCTAATGCTGCGTCAAGTTTAGTTACAGAATCATGTGACCCAGAAGCTAATATAATATTTGGTACATCTATAAGAGAAGACTTAGGAGAAGATATTACAATAACTGTAATAGCTACGGGATTTGAAAGTAATCCATCTCAAGGTTTTGAACAATCATTTAAAAACAGAGGAACAAATAGACCTTCAGAAATAGTTACTAAGAAACCAGTAGTAGAAGAAGTTCCTATAGCTAAAGAAGAAAAAGTAGAAGAAAAAATACAAGAAAAGGTGGAACCTAAAAAAACAATTCATGATATAGATGATGATTTACCACCAATTCCTGTTTTCTTAAGAAGAAATAGAAAATAATTAATATTAAATATAAATAAGAAGCTATGGCTTCTTATTTTTTTGTTATATTGTTTATAAATACAGCATATTAATAAGTATAAATAATATTATTAATTTATAACAAATTATGAAAAATATATATTTTTTTATACTAATTAAAAAGATATAAAATATTATTTGAAAAAGGAAAAAGAAGAATTTTTCCTTTTTTTGTGTTTTTTTATATTAAAGTAATTCTCTTTCGACTGTTAAAAGTGACATATTATTTTTTTTTAGTAGTTTATAATATAAGCATGAAAAGGGGGAGGAATTAATGTATGTAGACATTTATGTTATTGAAAACTTATTAATAAATTATATTATTATAAGTTGTACCTCTATACTTGTAAAAAATGCTAATTCTTATAAAAGGAAAATAATTGGCGCAGTAGTTGGAACTGTATACTCTATAATTTATTTATTTCCAAGTTTCAAATTATTATATACATTGCCCTCTAAAGTAATTTTTATTGTAATTATAGGATCAATATCTTTCGTTTATGAAGATAAAAAAGAATTTATAAGGATACTTACAGCTTTTTTTTTAGTAAACTTTTTTATTTGTGGAAGCACATATTTTGTAATTTATATGACAGGAATAAATCATTTAAAAATTTCGTTTTTAATAATTTCTGTATATATAAGTTGTCAAATACTAAAAAAAATATATTCAGATATAATCTTTATTAATCATATTAAAGAATTCACCAAAGAAATAACAATAAGTTTTTTAGGAGATGAATTAAAATGTAGAGCTCTTTTAGATAGTGGTAATTTGTTAAAAGACCCTTTAAGCAAAAGTGATATAGTCATGATAAATTCTACTTTGCTAAAAAAGTATATACCTGAAAATTATAATTATGAGTATATCGACATACTTACAGCAGAAAAGATTATCAACACTTTAAGTGAAGATATATCATCTAGGGTGAGACTTATTCCGTATAAACATGCTACAAGTAATAATACGAGTATGATACTGGGACTTAAAGCAGACTATTTACAAATAGATAATAAAAAGATAGGAAATATTGTACTTGGTATATCTAATTTTAAAGATGACGATTATAATGCCATATTAAATCCAAGTATACTTTCTTAGATCTAAAAAAGGGGAGGGTTATAATTGAAATTAACATTAATGAAAATGAAATGGAAAATAAACTCTTTAGTAGTAAGCATAGGTTCTAAGTTAGGGTTAATTAAATCAAAAGGTATGTATTATATGGGGGGGGTAAATATACTGCCTCCACCTTTAAAGCCAGATGAGGAAAAACTATTAATAGATAGATTGGAAAAAGATGATAGTGTTAAAACAATTTTAATAGAAAGAAATTTAAGATTAGTAGTATATATTTCAAGAAAATTTGAAAACACAGGTATAGATGTGGAAGATTTAATATCTATTGGAACGATTGGGCTTATAAAAGCTGTAAATACATTTAAGTCTAATAAAAATATTAAGTTAGCAACTTATGCATCTAGATGTATAGAAAATGAAATACTAATGTATCTTAGAAAAAATAACAAGAAAAAGGCAGAAGTATCTTTTGATGAACCATTAAATACAGACTTAGACGGAAATGAATTATTGTTATCTGATGTATTAGGTACTGAAAATGATGAAATATATAAAATAATAGAAGAAGAAATAGATAAAAATTTATTATTTATGGCTTTGGATAAATTATCAGATAGAGAAAAGCAAATTATGGAATTGAGGTTTGGATTAACAACAAGAGGAAATGAAAAAACTCAAAAAGAGGTTGCAAGTATTCTTGGAATATCTCAATCTTATATTTCTAGGTTAGAAAAGAAAATAATTAGCAGGTTAAAAAAGGAAATGAAAAAATTTGTTTAGATAAATAAAATCTCGTTAAAAGTATAAAAATATATGATATGTAAATAATTTCATATATAAAGAATCTTTTAAGAGAGGACTGAAACTTATGCAAATTAATAAGGTTGAAATCTGTGGAGTTAATACATCAGAACTGCCAGTTCTTAAAAATAATCAGATGATGGATCTTTTAGTCAAAATCAAGGCAGGTGATGAAGAGGCTAGACAGCAGTTTGTTAGGGGAAATTTAAGGCTAGTTTTAAGCATTATTCAGAAATTTAACAATAGAGGAGAAAATATTGATGACTTATTTCAAATTGGTTGTATTGGCCTTATAAAAGCTATAGACAATTTTGATTTAAGTCAAAATGTTAGGTTTTCAACTTATGCAGTTCCTATGATAATAGGAGAAATAAGAAGATATTTAAGAGATAATAATCCTATTAGAGTAAGCAGATCACTAAAGGATATTGCTTATAAATCTCTTCAAGTTAGAGAAAAGCTTATTAGAAATAATTCAAAGGAACCAACAGTTTCAGAAATAGCAAAGGAATTAGATTTGGATGTTGAATCTGTAGTTATGGCTCTTGATGCTATTCAAGATCCTATATCTCTATTTGATCCAGTTTATCAAGATAATGGAGATGCCATATTTGTTATGGATCAAGTTCAAGATAAAAAAGATACTGATGAGCATTGGCTTCAAGAAATAGCACTAAAGGAAGCTATAAAAAAATTAAATAATAGAGAAAAACTTGTATTAGACTTGAGATTTTATAAAGGCCGAACTCAAATAGAAGTGGCAGATGAAATAGGAATATCACAAGCACAAGTTTCAAGAATTGAAAAGAATGCTTTGAAGAATATGAGAAAATATATATAATTATCATTTGCATTTATAATAAATCCTTAGTAGAAGAATACTAAGGATTTTTTTGCATAGAAATATTAAAGAAGAAATATATTTTTTTGTATTTTTAAGGAGGATGTTATAATATGATAAGAGTATCTGATATAATGGATAAAGAAATAATCAATGTTAAAAATGGAAAGAAAATGGGTTTTATTACAGACATAGATATAGATGTAAATGAAGGTAGAGTTGTATCTTTTTCCACAACGGGAGAAGGCAGTGGAGGATTTTTTTCTAGAGGTGTGGACATGGACGTGATATTTTGGAATGATATATTAAAAATAGGGTGTGATACAATAATAGTTAATATAGGCTCAGAAAAAATAGGCATTGATGAAATGAAAATATAAACATAACTTAACTAAGGAGGAATAATATGCAATGTCCATATTGTAATTATAAAGAATCAAAAGTTGTAGATTCAAGACATACAGATAGTAATTCTATTAGAAGAAGAAGAGAGTGTGAATCTTGTAAAAAAAGATACACTACTTATGAAACTATTGAAACAACACCTGTAATGGTTGTAAAAAAAGATAATACAAGAGAATATTTTGATAGAGAAAAAATAAAAAATGGTCTTATAAAATCTTGTGAAAAAAGACCAGTATCAATTGATCAAATTGAAAGTGTTGTATCTTACATAGAAAATCAAATAAATAAAAATTATATGACTGAAGTAGAAACAAGATTAATTGGTGAAATGATAATGGATAAGTTAAAAGATATAGATGAAGTATCTTATGTGAGATTTGCTTCAGTATATAGACAATTTAAAGATATAAATACATTTGTAAATGAACTAAAAACTATTTTAATGGAGAAGGATAAATAATATGGAAAATTACATAACAGTAGATAGAATAAAAAAAGAATTTGACTTTGTAAATTTAGTTATAACAACAACTAATATAGATGCTAAAAATGAAGAAGATTTATTTAAAACTTTTAGTGAGGAAGAATTTAATTTAAAAAAATTAACTAGAAACTCTCAAATACATTCTAGTATTGTTAATAAAATTGATGAAAATAATATTGGACAAAGAATAGATGGAGATGCATTAATTACTAATGTGGCTCAAGTACCTTTATTAATATTGACAGCAGATTGCGTTCCAGTAGTAATAATAGACCCTAAAAATAAGGCTATAGGAGTTGCTCATGCAGGATGGAGAGGAACGTATGATAAAATATGTAAAAATACAATAGATGAAATGGTAAAAGATTATAATTCTAATCCAGAAGATTTAGTATGTGTTATAGGACCTTCTATAGGGGTTTGCTGTTATGAAGTGTCAGAAGAATTAGTTGAAAAATTTAACACAAATTTAGCAAATCATGCAGGAAAATTCGATATAATAAAAGATGGAAAGCATTATTTAGATTTATGGAAAATTAATGAACTTACATTAAAAGATTGTAACGTAAAAGAAGAAAATATAATAAATCTTCAAATTTGTACTAATTGTAATCATGATAAATTCTATTCTTATAGAAAACATAATAAAACACCAAAGAGAATAGGGACTATGATTCAAATTAAATAGGGAGGAATAATAATGAGTACTAAGATTCTTATAATTGATGATGAGGAAAATATAGTAGAACTTTTACAATTTAATTTAGAAACTTCGGATTATATAGTGGATTATTCTTATGATGGTTTTGATGGTTTTTTAAAAGCCAAAGAAAATAAACCAGATTTAATACTACTAGACTGGATGTTACCTAATATAAGTGGAATAGACGTACTAAAGAAAATAAGAGATGATAAGGATCTTAAAAATACTCCAGTAATTATGCTTACAGCTAAAAATATGGAAGCTGATAAAGTTGAAGGTTTAGTTGGTGGAGCTGACGATTATATAACAAAGCCTTTTAGTGTAAAAGAACTATTGGCAAGAATAAGTTCTGTTTTAAGAAGATATAATATAAACTCAACTAGGGAAGAAGAAATTTTAACAGTAAAAGACATAACTTTAGATTTAATCAAACATGAAGTAATTAAAAATGGAGAAAAACTTGATTTGACTTTAAAAGAGTTTGATTTATTAAAAATATTACTTCAGAATAAAGGAAAAGTTTTATCAAGAAATTTCTTATTAGATAAGATTTGGGGATATGAATTTTATGGGGAAACTAGAACTGTAGATGTACATATTAGATATTTAAGAAAAAAGATAGAAAATCCTGATAGCAATGAAAAATATATTGAAACTATTAGAGGTATAGGATATAAAATAGAGTAAGAAATGGAGAATGATATATGGAACCTGTTAGTAGTATCTACTTTTTTATTATGCTATCGGCTTGTAGTATAGCAATATTATTGTATAGATATGCAGTAACTATGAAAAGATTTCTAAAAAGCTTTATAAAAATTTCTAAAAAAGTTAGCAATAAGGAATTTCATTCAAGATTACAATCTTCAGCTAGAGGAGAACTTGGTGAGCTTGCAAGAAATTTTAACTTTATGATGGAAACAATGGAAAATACCATAGAAGAAGTTGAATATAAACATCTTCAACTAACTTCTGTATTAAAAAGTATTTCCCATGGAATATTAGTAATAGATATAAATGGAAATATTATATTAATAAATGATGAAGCACGAAATATTATAAAAAGTAAATGTATTGGAGAAGAAGAAGGAAAAAATATTAAGCAAGTTATAGATGTGGATGAAATATTAAAAGGAATTGTTCAACATATAGGAAGCAAAGAAAATCATATTGAGAATTTAACTTTAGAAGATGAAACAGTTTATAAGCTAAAAATAGACCCAGTATATTTACAAAATTCTAAAAATGCTATTATAGGTTCTATAATTAATATTGAAAATATAACTGAGATTGTAAAGCTTGAAAATATGCGTAGAGATTTTGTAGCTAATGTTAGTCATGAATTAAAAACACCTCTAACATCGATTAATGGATTTGTAGAAACTTTAATCATGAATGAAGATTTACAAGTAAGTAAAAGAAATAGATTTTTAGCCATAATTCAAAAGGAATCAGACAGACTAAAAAGATTGATAGAAGATATACTTTTACTTTCATCTATAGAAAATAAAAATGATTTAGTAAAAGAAAGTATCTCTCTTTATGATGTATTTAAAGAAGTGTATGATATGATAAATTATATTGCAAGTTCTAAAAATATAGATTTATCATATGAATTTGAAGATGATAAAGTGGTTGTTCAAGCTTATGGAGATTATATGAAACAATTACTATTAAATCTAATAGATAATGCTATTAAATATACTCCAAATGGAGGAAAAGTAATAGTTAAGCAATTTACTAAAGATAATAATATAATTATAGAGGTTATAGATAATGGAATGGGAATTCCAAAAGAAGATCAAAGTAAAATATTCCAAAGATTTTATAGAGTAGATAAGGCTAGAAGTAGGTCTGTAGGTGGTACAGGATTAGGCTTAGCTATAACAAAACATATTGTAAACTCACTTAATGGCAGTATTAGTGTAGAAAGTGAATTTGGCGAGGGTAGCAAATTTATAGTAAAATTACCGAAAAAAATTTCCTAGGTTAAATAGGAAATTTTTTTTATTTTTTGCACAAACTAAAATTATAGGTTTTAAGTGAAAATTTAAAATTTATATTTAAATATAAGCTATTAGGAGGATTTAGTTTTATGAATGACAGTCAAATAAATGATGCCTTATTTAGACATGCTTTTATTACAGCTATGATAATAGGAACGTTATGTAGGTTTTTTGTACTAAGAGTAGAAGATAAGCAATATCCATCGAGACCACAAGATTACATAGAACAAATTATTATAGCAGCACTAGCAGCATCCCTTGGAGCAGTAGCTTTACCTGCCCTTATAGATAAAGAATTTTCTGCATTGACATTTTTAGCAGTGGGAATTCAACAGTTTCAAGGATTGTCTCAGCAAGAAAAGATAACTTTAGAAAATATAGATTCTGACGAGATAGTAAGCAAAGGTGAAGGATATATTAATGAAATTGCAACTACATATGAAGTAAGAAGTTATATTAGTTTATTTTCCGCCTTATTATCATCCATCGTATATATATATATTGCTAGAAAATTTGATGCAGATATATTAATTTGTATAATCGCAGCCTCAATAGCAGGAATTATAGTAGGTCTTTTCTTTAGAAGAGTGCTTAGAAGACCAAGTATTAACGATGTTGCAGAGATATATATGGCAAAAATATCTTTTGAAGAACAATTATTAAAAGTTAATGATATAACCATGACAAATATAGGTTTAAAAGATACTAGAAAAAAATATTTAGAGCAAGGTATGGCTATAGAAATTGTACCTAAAAGTATGACTGATTTTGGTATTATTAATGATATTGATCAACAAAGAGCGATAATGCATAATATCTATATTCATTTAGGATTTGCTAAGGATGTTGATGAAAAAGATCTTTTACCTATCGCTAGAACAAATTTAGATAAAAAAAGTGTAGTAATTATTATGATACCTTTAATAAAAGATGAAGTAACATTTATGCAAGTGGCTGGAAGTACCCCTGTATTGGATACATCCAAAGGAAAGCAAAGTGCATATAAGAAAAAGCCTTTATTTTTAAAATAAAGAAATAAAAAGAGGTGTTTAAATGGACAGAATATTTTTTATAGGGATTATAATAGGAGTAATTTCTAGAATAATAATGTTAAATTTAGATCAAAAACAATATCCATCACAGCCCAATATACTAGTATCTCAAATTGTACTTGCTTTTGTGGCCTCTTCTTTAGGAGCATTATTAATACCAGCATTAATAAATAGATCGTATACATCTATTACATTTTTATCATTGGCAGCAGAACAGTTTAGACAGGTAAGAAGTAATAGAAGGGATACATTAGAAAGCTTGGAAGGAAGTCAACTTGTCACAAGAGGAAATTCTTTTATAGAAGAAATTGCAAGAACTTATGAAGTTAGAAACTATGTATGTATAGTTACATCATTTTTTACAGTAGCAAGCTATTCTATATTAACTGGAGAGTTTAAATTAAATGAAAATATGTCAATAATTATAAGTACCATAATTGGGATTTTAATTACATTTTTATTAAAGAAAATATTATCTAGACAAAGTATAGGAGATGTAGCAGAAGTTTCCATAGTCGATATTAAATTTGTCAATGAAACCATATTGCAAGTTGGAAGCTTAAAAGGAATAACTAATGTTGGTCTTAAAAGCGATAGAGAAAGATATTTAAAATATGGAATAGGTGTGGAAATAAGACCTAAAAATAATAGTTATGCAAATGCATCAATTTTAAATTATCCAGGTCAAAGACAAGCCATATGTTATAATCTCTACTCTAGGATTGGAGTACTTAGAGAAAGTAATGAACCTGTATTTACTCCTATTCCTAGAAAAGACCCAAATAGCCAAGCTATATTTTTAGCATTTATACCAATGATAAAAGATGAAAGCAAAGTTATAGAAGCTGTAAAATCAGCTCCAATACTTGCAAGTGCTAAGGGAAAATATTTAGCACTTAAAAATTTAACTATATCAGGAAAGGAAAATGAATAAATGGGAAAAGATGTGGGTATTAATTCGTATACACTGGCAGTAATAACTACAGATAAAAATATGACTACATCAGGAGGATGTCCTATTTTTTATGCCAGTAATGATGATGAATTACAAAATAAAGCTATGTTAATGGCAAAATGTGTTGATGGTATAGTTCATCAAATTTCTGATGGAGTTCTTATAGTAGTTAAACATTAGGTACCCAAAGAGGTACCTTTATTATATTAGTGTAGTTTGATATAGATACAAGTTGACTAATTTTTTTAAATCAGGTATGATAAGATGATGTATTTACATCTATAATTAGATAATGCATTTATGTAGAAAAGTGGTGAAAATTCAGATGGAAGTTAATGTTAAAAACATAAATAACTTAGTAAGTAAAGTTTATAAAGGAAGTATAGCCGAAGAAATTGGAATAGAGGTAGGAGATGTTCTTTTATCTGTAAATGGAGAAAGAGTTGAAGATATAATTCAGTATAAGTTTTTAATTAGTGACGAGTATATTGAATTAGAAATCCAAAAAATAAACGGTAGAGTTTATTTATATGAAATAGAAAAAGATTATGATGAAGAATTAGGTATAGAATTTACTAATCCTATTATTGATAAAGCAAAAAGCTGTAGAAATAAATGTGTATTTTGCTTTATAGATCAACTTCCAGAAGGTATGAGAGAGACTTTATACTTTAAGGATGATGACTCTAGATTATCATTTTTACAAGGGAACTTTGTAACTTTAACAAATATGAGTGAAGATGATATTAATAATATTATTAAATATAGAATTAGTCCCATAAATATTTCTGTTCATACAACAAATCCTGAGCTAAGAAGAAAAATGATAAACAACAAATTTGCAGGAAAGCTAATGGATACTATGAGAAGATTAGCTGAAGCAGGTATAGAAATGAATGCTCAGATAGTACTTTGTCCAGGATATAATGATAAAAAAGAACTTGAAAGAACGCTAGAAGATTTAGCAAGTCTTCGTCCTTATGTTCATAGTGCAGCAATTGTGCCAGTTGGAATAACTAGATATAGAGATAATCTTGCTAAACTTGAAATATTTGATGAAAAAAGTGCATCAGAAACAATTGATCAAATACATAAACTTCAAGAAAAATATCTTGAAGAATTAGGGACAAGATTTGCATTTTTATCAGATGAATTTTATATTATCGCCAAAAGACCATTATTAAAATATGATGAGTATGAAGGTTTCCTTCAATTTGAAGATGGTGTAGGTATGATAAGAAAAATGGGAACTGAAGTAGTTGAATATTTAAAAACTATAAATGATGATAGATTAAATAAAACTAAAAAAGTTTCTATAGCAACAGGAAAATCTGCATATGAATTTATGTGTAATATGGCTGAAGAAATAATGAATAAATTTAAAAATATTGAAATTAATGTATATAGGATAAAAAATAATTTCTTTGGTGAAACAATAACTGTAAGTGGTCTTTTAACAGCAACTGATTTAATAGACCAATTAAAAAACAAGGATTTAGGAGAAACTTTATATATAACTAGATCTATGATGAAGGCTGATGAAGAAATTTTCTTAGACAATATAACTTTAAAAGAATTAGAAGAAAAATTAAACATTGAAGTTATACCATGCCAAAATGAAGGTATTGATGTGGTAGACAAAATAACTAAATAGGAAGGAGAATCAATATGGATAATAGACCCATAGTTGCAGTAGTAGGTAGACCAAATGTTGGGAAATCTACACTATTCAATAAATTAGCAGGAAAAAGAATATCAATAGTAGAAGATACACCAGGTGTTACTAGAGATAGAATATTTACAGAAGTAGAGTGGTTAAATAAATACT
>USRS01000050.1 GCA_900557165.1 uncultured Clostridium sp. | reverse complement strand
CATGAAGATGTATTTAACATGTTCTTACAAATACTAGATGATGGTAGACTTACAGATAACAAAGGTAATACAGTAGATTTTAAAAATACTATAATCATAATGACATCAAATATAGGTAGTAGCTACTTATTACAAGATCAAGGTAAGATAACAGAAGAAACTAAAGGCCTTGTAATGGGCGAAATGAAGAGAAGATTTAAACCAGAATTCTTAAACAGAGTTGACGACATTATAATGTTCAAATCTCTAGACAAAGAAGAAATCAAGAAAATAATAGATATATTTATGAATAGCTTAGCAAACAGATTAAAAGATAAAGACATAAATATGGAAGTTACAGATGCTGCAAAAGATATTATGGTAAGAGAAGGTTATGACCCAGTTTATGGTGCAAGACCACTTAAGAGATATATAGGAAACACTCTTGAAACTATAATAGCTAGAAAATTAATAGCAGGACAAATTAGAAATGGCGATACTATAGTTGTCGATGGAGATGGAGATAATATAGATATAGTTGTTAAATAATATATGTAATACTTTTAGGGTATATCGCAGATAATTGCGATATACCTTTTTGTTTTGAAATTAAAAAAGCATAAGCTAATTAGCTAGCCTATGCCATTTAATAAATCATATTATAATACCTATCAATACTTCTTTCCAAACTCAATAAATCAACATGTCTTCCAGTCCTAATACTTTCTTTTCCTTCTATAAATAAAAGAAACACAGGCATAGAAAAAACACTATATTTATAAGCTATTTTTGTATTTTCCTCGCCATTTATTTCATATGCTTTTATATTAGGATAGTTTTCTAAAAACTTTTCGATTTTTTCTTTTATAACCTCACAAGCACCACATGAGTTGCCTGTGAAGTAAACTACTGTCATTTTATTTTGATTTATATTATTTTGTACTGATTCAAAAGTATCTAATTTTATCAATATTATCACCTTATTAAGATATTTTAATAATAGAAGTTAAAATCAGCTTCTACGCAAAATGCGTTTCTGCTTAATAATCCTCCATATGATATAGTTATGTAGTTCATTTGAGAATCTAATACTTTGTTTATTATTACTTTATATCCATCTACATCATAACAATTGTCATTTGCATTTGGTTCGTCTAACTCTAAGTCTATTTTAGCCTCAGTTGTCATAGTTATATGTCTTGTAAGAATTCTTATACAAGTTTTATCACTATTTTCTAGAAGCTTATCTAATTCTCTTTTTGCTTCGTTTGTTATTAAAATACTCATCTCTTCCATTTTGTCATTCTCCTTAGTATTGTCTTTATTTTTTTATTTTATCATAAATTGACTATAAATATGTACAAACTTATTGTTTTTTATTATATTATGACTTAAGATTTAAATTAGATGATAAAAATGCTAGATGTAGAAGAAGTAGATGTTGGACTCGAAATAAATATGTAACATATAATTCATAAACTTAGTATATATTTCATAAATCTGGTATATGATTATAGATACAGATATTTGTTTAATAAATTTTCACATATTGGGAGGTACTATTGTGCACGAAAAACAAATAAGAAAAATATTTGAAGGAATTATATTTTTAATATTCCTCGTTTTTATTTTATATCGAATTGGAGATATATTTGGCATTTTTACAAATATACTTTCTATAGTAGAACCATTTTTAGTAGGTGCTGCAATTGCATTTATTCTGAGCATACCTATGAACTTTTTAGAAAGAAAATTTCCAAGGCTAAAAAGACCGCTTAGCCTGTTGCTTACATTTTTAATATTTATATTAGTAATATTAGTTTTAGTATTTTTAATTGGACCAAAACTAATAGATACTATTACAAATATAGTAAATACTGTTCCAGAGTCAGTAGAAAGCTTACGCAAACTGCTACAAGATACAAATATAAACTGGGACTGGGTTCAAGATTATCTTGCAAGTATTGAAATAGACTGGCAAAGCATTAGCAACAAAGTGTTAAGCTTCTTCAAAGACTCTTTTAGTAGTTTATTTACTTCTACATTTGGAGTAGTTACAGGCGTAGTTTCAACAATTATAAGTACAATAATAAGCTTTATATTTGCAGCTTACATACTTATTTCAAAAGAAAAATTAAGCGTTCAATTAAAAAAATTACTATATGCATTTTTACCTGAAAAAATAGTAGATAAAATGGTTGAAGTGGGCAAATTAACACATAAAACATTTACAAACTTCTTTACATATCAATGTATTGAATGTCTTATACTTGGAAGTATGTTCTTTGTAACTATGGTAATACTAAAAATTCCATATGCACTTTTAATAAGTGTTATGATTACAATAATGGCTTTAATACCTATTTTCGGTCTTTGTATAGCATTTATTATAGCGTCAATACTTATTGTTATGGTAAACCCTATAAAAGTAATCGTATTTGCAATCTTATTTGCAGTATTACAACAAATAGAAGGAAACTTAATATACCCTCGAGTTGTGGGTAAATCAATAGGACTTCCACCTATATGGGTTATATTTGTAATAACTTTAGGTTCAAAACTTATGGGTATTGTCGGTATGATATTATTTATTCCTCTAAGCTCTGTAATTTACACACTTCTTAGAAAATCAGTGTATAAGAGGATTCAAAATAGAAAAATACCAAATGATAAATGGCTTTAAATTCAAAAACTATCTCATTTATATAAGTGAGATAGTTTTTATGCTTTATAATACATATGAAATTATATTTATTTATGATATAATTAAAATTTGAGAGAAACAAACAAAGGAGTGGAAATAGTTGACAAATACAATATATATAGTTAGACATGGACAGACTGAATGGAACTTACTTGGCAAAACACAAGGACATGGAAATTCAGATTTAACACCAAAAGGTATAGAACAAGCTGAACTTTTAGCAGATAGTATGACTAAATATCCAATAGATTATATCTACAGTAGTGATTTAGGAAGAGCTTATCAAACTGCCGAAATTATCGGAAACAAATTAAGTATAGAAGTTGAAAAAACTGAAGCTTTAAGAGAAATGAATTTTGGGACTTGGGAAGGAAGAATTATAAAAGATATAATTGAAGAAGATCCTGAGTTATATAAAATGTGGAGAAATGAACCACATCTAGCAAAAATTCCTCAAGGAGAAACACTTTCTCAAATAAAAAAAAGAACAGATGCTTTTATAAAAGAAATAAATGAAAAATACGATGGAAAACACATAGTTTTAGTAACTCACTCTCTATGTGCAAGAATTATGCTTTTATCATTCTTAGATTCAGATGTTAAAAACATATACAGAATAAATCAAGCAAATACTGCTCTAAACATAATCGAACTTAGAGATTATGGTCCTGTAGTTATGAAAATGAACGATACTACACATATTATAAATGATACAAAATTAGAAAACAGTGCATTGGAGTAGGATATAATGGCTAAAGTAATAGTTGTAGGAGGCGGACCTTCTGGAATAATGGCAGCTATAAGTGCTGCAAAACAAAACCACAGTGTAACTTTAATCGAAAGAAACGAATTTTTAGGAAAGAAGCTTAAACTTACTGGTGGTGGAAGATGTAATATTACAAATTACAGATATATAGAAGAATTTTTTGATAAAGTTGTAACTAATAAGAAATTTTTATACAGTGCCTTTTATTCATTTACAAATGAAGACTTATTAAACTTCTTAAGTGAAAGTAACTTAGAATATAAAGTGGAAAAAGACAATGACTACAAAGTTTATACTAAAAGTGATAAAGCAACAGAGCTTATTTACACTTTCAAAGAATTATTATTAAATAATAATATAAAAATACTTTATAATAGCAAAGTTACTGATTTAATTATAAATGAAAACAATAAAATAGAAGGTGTGCTTTTAGAAAATAATCAAAAAGTTATGGGTGATAAAGTTATAATATCAACTGGTGGACATAGTCACTCTAAAACAGGTTCTGATGGAAGTATGCAAAAAATAATAAAAAAATACGGCCATAAGATATCTACACCATACCCTGCTTTATCTCCATTAAAAATCCAAGAAGATTGGACAAGAAGATTACAGGGAATATCATTTAAAAATGTTGAATTATCATGTAAAATTAAAAAGAAGAAAATAAGCAAAGTTGGAGATTTATTATTTGCTCATTTTGGTATAACAGGACCAGTAGTTCTTATAATGTCTTCTTATATTAATAAAATTTTAGATAATGAAGTTGTTGAGTTAAGTCTAGATATTCTACCAAATATAAGTAGAGAAGAAATAAGCAAAATTATTAGAGAAAATCCTAATAAAAATATAGCAAATAACTTAAAATCTATACTTCCGCTTAATTTCTTAAAAGAAATTTTAGATTTATTAAATCTTAGTGAAACAAAGCCAAATGAACTTACTAAGGAAAATGAAAATAAAATTATAGATTATATAAAAAATATAAAATTAACTACTAATTCAACTTTAGGAATACAAGTTTCCATGGTGACAAGTGGTGGTGTTTCTGTTAAAGAGATAAATTCTTCAACTATGGAGTCTAAATTAATAGAAGATTTATTCTTCACAGGTGAAGTGATTGATGTGGATGCAGAAACAGGAGGATATAATCTTCAAATAGCATTTTCAACAGGTTATTTAGCAGGTATTAGTGTATAAAAAATATAAAAAATAGCGCCCACACGGTGGCTTAAAAATAGCGCCCACATGGTGGCTTAAATAGGAGAAATAATATGAATAATTTAGTAATAGCAATAGACGGACCAGCAGGAGCTGGAAAAAGTACAATAGCAAAAATAATAGCAAAAGAGTTAAACATAAATTATATAGATACAGGAGCAATGTATAGAGCAGTAACTCTAAAATGTTTACAAAATAATGTAAATATAGAAAATGAAGCTGAAGTAATAGAACTTGCTAAGAAAACTGATATAGATTTTAGAGATAACAATATATACTTAGATGGAAAAGTTGTAAATGATGAAATAAGAACTATAGAAGTAACTAACAATGTATCAAATGTGGCGAAAATAAAAGAAGTTAGATACTTAATGGTTGATGTTCAAAGAGAAATAGGAACTAGAAACTCAGTAATACTTGATGGTAGAGATATAGGTTCCTATGTTTTCCCAAATGCAAACTACAAGTTCTTCCTTATAGCTACTCCTGAAGAAAGAGGAAATAGAAGATACAAAGAATTAGTTGAAAAAGGTGTTGAGGTTAATCTTGAAGATGTTATAGCCGATATAATAAAAAGAGATGAGATAGATTCTTCTAGAGAATTTGCGCCACTTGTAAAAGCTGATGATGCCATAGAAATAGATACTACTGGAAAAACTATAGATGATGTAGTTAAAGCAGTGATAGAAAAAATCCAATAAGGGAGAGATATATTTGAATTTTTATAAATTTGTTTTAAAATTATTTACTTTATATAGTAAAACTTTTTACAAATATGAAGTAATAGGGGCAGAAAATGTTCCTGATGAAGGAAATATAATTTTAGCAGCCAACCACAAATCGGCTCTAGATCCAATTTTTGTTTCCATAGCAATAAAAAATAGAGAAATTGCCACAATAGCAAAAAAGGAATTATTTAATAATAAACTTCTAGGAAAAATCTTAACTAAACTTCATGTTATTCCTATAGATAGAGATAACCCAGGAATATCAAGTATAAAAACTATTCTTAAAAAAATAAAAGAAGGTTATGCCATTGGAATATTCCCAGAAGGAACTAGAGTAAAGGGGGAAGGATTTGCCCCTGCTAAAGCTGGACTTGCTTTATTTGCCATAAAAGGTAAGGCACATGTAATTCCAGTATCCATAATATCTAACTACAAATTATTTAGTAAGGTGACAATTTTCATAGATAAACCAATTTCTTTTGAAGAGTACTACAAACAAAAGTTAAGTACAGAAGAATATGAAAGATTATCTCAAGATGTTATGGAAGTTATAAAAGATAATTACTATAAAAGATAGGAGACTAAAATGGAAGTTAAAATAGCACAAAATGCTGGTTTTTGCTTTGGTGTTAAAAGAGCTATGAAAATGGCTTGGGATGAACTTGAAAATAAAGGTAAAAATGACACTTATTCTTTAGGTCCTCTTATTCACAACAAGCAAGCCGTTGATAAATACAAAGAAAAAGGTCTAATAGAAAAAGAAGATTTAGAAGATATACCATCAAATAGTAAACTTATCATAAGATCTCATGGTGTTGGTGAAAAAGTATATACTGAGTCTAAATCAAAAGATATGGAAATAGTTGATACTACATGTCCTTTTGTTAAAAAAATTCACGATATAGTGAAGGACTTTTCTGACAGAGGATATGAAATCATCATAATAGGAAATTCAGCTCATCCTGAAATAATTGGAATTAATGGATGGTGCAACAACAATGCTATAATAATAAATAAAGTAGAAGAAATAGATAGTATTACATTTGATCCTACAAAAGCATACTGTGTAGTTAGTCAAACAACTGCAAACTTGGAATCATTTAATAATATAGTAGAAAAATTAAAAGAAAAAATAAATAACTTAACTGTGAAAAATACTATTTGTTTTGCTACAAAAGAAAGACAATTATCTGCCATAGATTTAGCTAAAGAAGTTGACTGTATGGTAGTTATAGGTGGAAAACACAGTTCAAACACTCAAAAACTTGTGACTATTTGTAGTAAAGTTGTTCCAACTTTCTCTATAGAGACAAAAGAAGAACTTAAAAAAGAGATGTTTGAAAACTTTAAAGTAGCAGGTGTTACGGCAGGAGCTTCTACTCCTGATTGGATAATAGATGAAGTTATAGAATATTTAAAAGAAATATAATAAATAATAATAAAACACTTAGGTTTAAATCTAAGTGTTTTTTAATGTGCTTAAATGGAAAGTCTAAAATAAAAAAGTGAAAGAAGGAATGATTATGCCTGAACTACCAGAGGTTGAAAGAAGATATTACATTCTGACATAGAAGATTATTCCCTTACTCCTGAAGAATACTTAGCTGGCAAGGGAAAGAAATATGGAAATAGTGAATTGATAAAGATTTATGGACATGAAAATCAGCCATGTCCATGTTGTTATACACCTTTAAATAAAATCACCATTTCAGGAAGAAGTAGTACCTTCTGTCCACATTGTCAGAAGTAAAAATCAAAATATCTAAAGTAGTAACCTTTTTATTATGAATTCGTTGACAATATCGATACACGATATTACACTTTAATTAAATATCGTGTATCGATATTTTTAAATACTTAATAGTGGGGTGAAGCTATGAGATTAAGTAATAATACATTTGTAAAATTAATTTTATTTAAAGAACATGAATGTAAAGCTGTACAACAGTATTTAGAGGAAATGGCATTAAAGGGGTGGATACTAGATGATATAAGTCTCAGATTTTTTATTTTTAAAAAGTCAAAACCTAAAAAACTTAAGTTTACAGTGGATATATTCACAGATTTAAAAGCAGGGGAATATAGAGAATATTGTGAAGCTGGTGGATGGAATTATATATGTCAAACAAATAATTATATTATATTTTCCACAGAAAATGATAATATAACACCTATTCAAACTGATGAAGATATCTTATTAAATAAAATTTCTAACTCCATATTAAAAAATATATTTGCTCAAATTATTGTTACTACTTATATCATCTACACAATTTACAAAGCATTTTTTATTGATTTTAATTCAGATGCAATATATGGTATAAGTCTTTTATTTCTTGTAATGATATCTCTTATATTTGTAATTTGTCCAATTATTGACTGTATTTATGATATTAGTTGGTATATTAAATATAAGAAATCATTGAAATCTGAAGAAGTTATTGTATATCCTACACTAAAAAGATTGAATATAAAAATAACATATACAAATTTATATATAATTACTTTTATTATAACAATTTTAACTTTAATAAGAAGTCTTTCTGAAATATCAATGTATATATCATTTTTATTATCTTTTATTATAGCGATTATTTTCTTAGGTAAAATTGTTAAAATAGCTATATCGTAAGATATAAAATTTTTAAAGAAAATATGAAGAAGGTGGGCTAAGATGGCAAGAAAGCAATTCCAGACATTATCAGAACCCATGTATTATATATTACTAGCCCTGACAAAAGAATGTTGTGGGGTGGATATTATGAAAAAGGTATATGAAATATCCCATGGAAGAATTTCTGTAGGTCCAGGAACATTATATACATTATTAGGAAAGTTTGAAAGTGCTAATTTTATCAGAGAAACTTCTGTAAAAGGAAGAAAGAAAAGTTATATAATAACAGAAAGTGGCTATGAAGCATTAAAGCAAGAATACTCTAGGCTTAAATCTATGGTAGATGAAGGATTTGAATTTATGGTATAAATTTATAAAAACAAGTAGCTAGCGACTAAATATAGATAAAAGTAGTCACTAGCTACTTATTTTATTGTAAGCTTTTATTTAAACAAAGAAATACTTAAAAGATGAAAATACAACAAAAGAACACAAAATAGAAAAATAAAAATGGAAATTATCACCTAATATTATTTATAATATTATGGGAGGGATATATATTGAAAAAAAATGAAAATATTTGTATTAAATTATCTCATACATTAGAGTTTCTTTTAGCAATTGTTGTAATAATAATAGTTGCTTTGGGAGTAGTTGATACTTTAAGAATAATATATGATTTATATATTGTAGACTTTGTTAATCCAGTAGAATATGAGCAATTAAATAATATATTGGGGCAAATTTTAATGCTAGTTATTGGAGTAGAGCTTGTAGTTATGTTATCATTACATAAGCCTATTGCCGTAATAGAAGTTTTATTATTTGCCATAGCCAGAAAACTATTACTAATTCCTAAGACAAGTTCCGTATTGGAGTTGTTGCTTGGAGTAATAGCCATAGGTGGAATATTTGCTATAAAGAAATACTTAATAAAAGATGATAAAGTTGATGAAGTAACTGATGATGACGAAAATGATAATTTAGATTTAGTATTTATGGAAAAACATTTAGATATTAAATAGCTAAAAAAGTCCTATCTTTTGATGATAGGACTTTTTTTGTACCATTATATTCAAATTTGGTATATAATAATAAGATATAGAAACAATAATAAGGCTTAATTTAAAATAAATATTCAAAGGACACTAGAGGCGGATATAGTTGCAACTAGAATAGTTAGCAGAAAATAATAATTTACATATATATAATGAAGGTAAAATTGAAGTGATTGACAATAAAAAAAGCAATAAATTTGAATATGTCATCTCTTGGATAGGAGCAAACTAGATGATAAGAAAGTTAAATGAAGCAGATATAGATAAAGTAATGGATATCTGGATGAAAAGTACTATAAAAGCCCATGATTTTATTAGCAAAGAATATTGGCAGAATAATTATAATACTGTTAAAGAAGTATATATACCCATGTCAGAAACTTTTGTGTATAAAGATGTACAAGGTATAAAGGGTTTTATAAGTGTGATAAACAATGAGTTTATAGGAGCTTTATTTGTTGATATAGATTTTCAAGGTAATGGTATTGGAAAGCAACTTATAGATTATGCAGTGAGTAAATATGGGAAATTACAATTGGCTGTATATAGAGAAAATAAAAAATCAGTGGAATTCTATATTAATAGAGGATTTAAAATAATAGAAGAACAAATTAATGATGATTCTAAGCATGTTGAGTATATCATGGAGAAATCATTAAGTAGAATTTAAGGTAGGAGTTTATATCCTACCTTTTTTTGATGATTTTTATATTATTTCAATGCTACAATACAAATATAATCAAAAATATATAAAGGGGAATTATTTCATGGAAAAGAAAAAAAGAAGAGTTAGAAAACCTGATTGGTTTAAAGTTACTTATGACAGTGAAGTGGGAGTAGTTGGTCAAATGATGGAGGACGATTCACTACATACAGTTTGCAAGGAGGCAAATTGCCCAAATAGGGGAGAGTGTTACAAAAAAAGAACCGTTACCTTTATGATAATGGGTAATCAATGTTCTAGAAATTGCAAGTTTTGCAATGTTAAAAGTGGAGAACCAATGCATCTAGATCCACTAGAGCCACTTCATGTTGCTCAGTCAGTGCAAAAATTAAATTTAAAACACGTAGTTATAACAAGTGTGACAAGGGACGATTTGGAAGATGGGGGCGCAAATCATTTTGCTAAAACTATTGAAGAAGTAAAAAAACTAAATCCAGGTGTGACAGTGGAAGTTCTTATTCCTGATTTAAAAGGCGAAGATAAAAATTTAGATATAATTATAAATGCCAAGCCAGATGTTATAAATCACAATATGGAAACAATAGAAAGATTATACGAAAAAGTAAGACCAGAGGCCATATATGAAAGGTCTTTGTATGTATTAAAATATGTAAAAGAAAATGCGCCTGAGATTCTTACGAAGACAGGAATTATGGTGGGACTTGGAGAAAGTGACGAAGAAATATATAAACTTATGGATGATGTGTTAAATGTGGGATGTGACATATTCACCATAGGTCAGTATTTACAACCAAGCAGAAAACATGTTGATGTGGAGGAATATGTTTCTTTGGAAAAATTTGAAAAATACAAAGAAGTTGGAATGAAAAAAGGATTTAGATTTATAGCAAGTAGTCCTTTAGTTAGAAGTTCTTATAAAGCTGCAGAAGCTTTGGAAGCTAGAAATTAAATAAGGGAGGATAAAATATGATTTATATAAATAGCAATTCAACAAGCCCTTATTTTAACTTTGCTTTAGAGGAATATTTACTTACGAAAAAAGATTTGCCAGAAGATAAGATATTCTTGTTTTGGAGAACAAGTCCAACAGTGATGGTGGGAAGGTATCAAAATACATATAATGAAATAAACGAAAAATATATAAAAGAAAACAATATAAATGTGGTGAGAAGAAACTCTGGTGGTGGTGCCATTTATACGGATAATGGTGCTTGGCAGTTTACATTTATAGATAAAAACTACAAAGAAGATAGTATATCTTTTGAAAAGTTTACAAGACCAATTATAGAAGCTTTAAAAAGAGAAAATATAGATGCTTCTTTTAATAGTAGAAATGATTTGTTAATAAATAATAAGAAGTTTTCTGGCAATGCACAATACAGAAAAAATAATGCCATATTGCACCACGGTTCTATTTTGTTTAATACTGATATTAAATCTATGGTAGAAAGTTTAACTGTGGCAGAAGATAAAATTATAGCAAAGGGCATAAAGTCCGTAAGAGAAAGGGTTATTAATGTTAGTGAAGTTATGAAAGATGATATTTCTAGTGAGGATTTTAAGGATATTATGTTAAATAGTTTGCTAAAAAACAGCACTACTTATACTTTGACTGAAAAAGATTTAGAAAAGATAAATAAAATAAAAGAAGAAAAGTTTGAATCTTGGGATTGGAATTATGGGAAAAATCCTCTTTTTAATATTAATAAATGGAAGCGATTTGAGGGGGGACGTGTAGATTTTAAGCTTGATATTAAAAATGGCATAATTAAAAATTGCTGTATAGAAGGGGATTTCTTTGCTAATAAGGACATCTCCACTTTGGAAAGAGCCTTATTAAATTGCAAATATATGAAAGATGATATAAATAATGTATTGGAGAAGATTAAGGTGGAGAATTATTTTCATAAAATTACAAAGGATAATTTACTTGAATGCTTGATTGATTAAAAATACATCTATGTTTCTTTGTGAATGTTAGGAGGAATGCCTATGGAAAATAAAGATAGTAAAAGGGCTTTTAATGAGATGTATATGATTGCCCTAAAGCGTTTGGAAAATAGATCACCTGAGGAAATTGCTAAAAATGCAGGCGTGGAATTTTGTAAAGAAGATTCTACTTTTAAGATAAAAAGTCTTGATAAAGTTGTAGAACTTGCTTATCCTTCTTATAAATCTAAGGATAAGATGGATGATTGGTATATTTTAATCTTGTTGCATTATTTAGATTTGGCAGATGGCACACCTCTATATCATCAAGCTGTTCATTTTGGAGAGTTGAAGGACGGACTTATTAGAGGCAGTCGATTTGATAAGACGGTGGAGAGGGAGTTTGCTTCTTTTTTAAGTGATAAAAAGGATGAAGATATAATAAATCTTTGTAAATCTCTGGGTGGTGAGATTATAAAATCAAAGTTTGATTTATCTGTTGTGTTTTATCTTTTCCCCAATTATCCTGTGACTTTGAATATATGGTTTGCCGATGATGAGTTTGGAGCTGTTGGAAGTATGTTGGTGGACAAAAGTGCCGATAACTACCTTACCATAGAAGATGATGTTGTGGCAGGGGAGTTTATGCTTAGATATATTTTTGAAAGATATAATGAACTATATATGTAATAAAAATAGCCCTTAGATAATATCTTTGGGCTTTCTTTAATTATGCTAGAGGTGGTAATTTATATTACAATACTAAAAAACATATGGTTATTATGGTTAGAGGATATCATGCAGCACATGAAACATATGTATATACCGCTCAAAAAAAACTAAAATATTTTCAACGTATCGTCAATTTGTTAGAGGTAATGAAAAATTTTTTTATGAAATAAATAATAAAAGAGTAAGTAAATCAAAATATCTTAAAACTTTATCACCACTTGAAAAATCATGTAAGAAAGTTGTATCACAACCATATTATTTTCTATAGAATAAAAATCTAATAAGAAAAAATAAAATTTAATAACTTTATGTAAAAAACTCTAGAAATTTAAGTTTCTAAAGTTTTTATTTATTTTGTATATGAAGTCTGTGACATTGGATATTCACTATTAAATGAAGAAGTATTAAATTCATCACTTCTTATATGATTTGTAAAATCATTATTGCTTTTTAAGAAATGTTTATAAGATAAAAAAGGACCTCTTGTATAAGATGCATCCCATGTATTATCTAAGTTATACCAAACATCACCTATTCTTACAATATTCCAAGCATGAGGTCCTTCATCAGAAGTACCACTAATATATCTACAATTAACACCAAGCTCTGTCAGCATTTTATAAGTCAAAGTTGCATATCCTTGACATACGACCTTTTTATTGATAATTGCATCATAAGCAGAGTAGTTTTGTAAACTATAATCATATTTTATATTTTTAACTATATAATCATGAACAGCCTTTACCTTAGTGTAATCATCCTTATCATAGACATTTAACTTATCTAAAACAAGCTTCACCTTGTAATTGACCTCATCTTCCTCAGTTTCTGTTGTAAGGTAGCTTACATTGTATTTAAGTGTTGTGCTATTTTTATATAAAGAATACTCAGCCTGACAATTATAGCCTTTTAAGTTATTAGCCAAATAATCACCTTCACTAGATACATTTCCTGGATAAACTGATACAGCTTTATTAAATACATACTTTGGCATATCATTATAAAATTTACGGTTTATTCTAACTGTAATATTGTTCTTTCTATTTACCATTTGTTTTCTTAAATATGAAGAAGCTTCTGATATGGAGTTGAAAACTTTATTTTCAGCATCATCATTTGGAGTATAATTATCCTTATTTTTAAGAAATGAACTTTCTACATCAGATGAATCATATTCGTCTATTAAATCATGACCATTAATCATAATAGACGCTTGTTCAATGACGTAATCTTTTACTTCGTTGAGTCTCTCCACAAAGAAATCATTATTATATATAAATACTTTATAAATTAAGAAAAGCGATAGTAAACATAAAATCTTTTTCTTAAATTTCATTAAATCTTTCTCCCTTATATGTTTTAACCAATAAATCAGTATAATTAATTATATTAAATATTGTAGCTTAAATCCATATTGTATAGTATGGTCTTTTTACCACAAATAGTAAAAGTCATTGGACTTTAAACCAATGACTTTTAAAGTAAAATAAATATTACGAAAAAAGGAGTTATACCAAGTGGTATAACTCCTGATTTTTTAATAATAATAGTAAGACATTGTGCCAAGGGCTGCAAAGAACATTGCTACAATAATACCTATTACAACTGGTATAATAAGTAGTATTATTGGAATAACTATATTTGTTCCGCCCCTCTTTTGTATTAGCATATCTCTATTAGAGCTGTCTGCACATGAGATTTCACAAAATTGCTTTTTAACATGTTCAAGATAAAAGTAATTTCCAAAAAGACCTGCACAAATCCAAAGAGCTATATTACCAATCCAACCTATAAATGGTATAAGACCTAAGACAAAGTTTGCTACAATATAAAGTATTGCTTGAATATACATCTTTCTATAAAACATCCAATAGCCGCTAATAAGAAATGAGCACCAATTCCAAGATACTTTACTGCCAGTACTTTCTATAACTCTAAACTTTTCCATATAGTACAACTGATTTTTTTCTAAAAATAAACTCAATTCCTCATCAGTATAATTCTTAGAAGAATCGTTGATATACTCAGTTTTTACATCTTGATTTTTATTTAAATTTTCCTGTGTAGTAGATACTTCTTCTACTATCTCTTCATTTTTTAGTGAATTTCCACAATTGCTACAAAAAAGACTGCCCACATCATTACTTTTTCCACATTTTGAACAAAATAAAGAGTCTTCGTTGGAATAGGTCATACTATACCCCCTTTTAAATACCCTATTTATTTCTATATCTATGTTAAAAAGTTTTAAATTATTCCTCACAATAAAGGCAACTATTTCTAGCTACCTTTATTGTTTTCTTCTACCATTTTTAAGAAATATTTGTGCACTCTATAATCAGAGGTAAGCTCTGGATGAAAAGAAGTAACAAGCATGTTATTTTCCTTTGCTGCGACTATATTATTATCAACTACAGAAAGAACTTCCACATTGTCATCAACATTTTCAATATAAGGAGCTCTTATAAACACCATTTCAATATCTTCGCCTATACCTTTTACATTGGATTTTGTATTAAAACTACCCAGTTGTCTGCCATAAGCATTTCTTTTTACTTCTATATCCATAGTACCTAAATGAACAGTATCATCATTACAAATACTTTTTGCCAACAAAATCATTCCAGCACAAGTTCCCCATACAGGCATTCCACTTTCTATCTTTTCCTTTAAATCATCATAAATATCAAGGGTTCTAATAAGTTTTCCCATGGTAGTGCTTTCACCACCGGGAATTATTATGCCGTCTATATTTTGTAAATCATTTTTATTTCTAATTTCCACTGGCGACACATCTAAGTCCTGTAATATATTTATATGTTCTTTATAAGCTCCTTGCATTGCTAATACTCCTATTACCATATTACCAACCCCTTACAGCAAGTAATTCTTCATCATGTAAACTACCAACAGATACACCGCTCATGGCACCACCTAAATCTTCAGATATTTCAGCTAAAATTTTAGGATTGTTGTAATTAGTAACTGCCTTTACTATGGCTTCAGCTCTTTTAGCTGGATTATCTGATTTGAATATACCAGAGCCTACAAATACACCATCACAACCAAGTTGCATCATTAAGGCTGCATCTGCCGGAGTTGCAATTCCCCCTGCTGCAAAGTTTACAACTGGAAGTTTTCCATTTTCATGGACGTATTTTATTAAATCATAAGGAGCTGCCAGCTCTTTTGCTGCATTCATCAATTCTTCAGATCCCATAGATACTATTTGTCTTATTTGAGATGTAACAGTTCTCATATGTTTAACTGCTTCCACCACATCACCTGTTCCTGCTTCACCCTTTGTTCTTATCATGGAAGCGCCTTCACCAATTCTTCTAAGTGCTTCTCCTAAATTTCTAGCACCACATACAAAAGGAACTTCAAATTTTATTTTTTCTATATGATATATATTATCTGCTGGTGTTAATACTTCACTTTCATCTATAAAATCTATTTCTAGAGCTTGTAATATTTGAGCTTCCACAAAATGACCTATTCTTACCTTTGCCATTACTGGAATGCTTACAGTTTCTTGTATTTCTTTTATCATTTTTGGATCTGACATTCTTGCCACTCCACCTTCTTTTCTTATGTCTGATGGAACTCTTTCAAGTGCCATTACTGCACATGCTCCAGCATTTTGTGCTACTAATGCCTCCTGTGGATTTGTCACATCCATTATTACTCCGCCTTTTAACATTTGTGCTAAGTTTTTGTTTAATAATTCTCTACTCATATTGTACCTCCAAATTTGTTTATTGTATAAGTGAATAATAATACAATTTATAGCTTATAACCATAAATACCTTCTATTTTTATTCAAAAGATAAATTGTATGGGTACAAAGAAAGTAATGTGTCAGTTAGCATAAGAATATTTATTTTAATATAAATCCTAAAAAAAGAGTTGCCTCATTTTTGAGACAACTCTTTTTAGTTAGCAAAATCTAAGATTAGTTTTACTTATAAAATTATTTGAGATGAAAATTCCCATCAGTCCGCCTATTATATTTAAAATAATTTGGCTAATGCTAATCATATGATGAGAAATTATTAATAAAGCAATTTGCATAATAAATGTGAACAAAAAGCAAATTAACAATGTATCTTTTGTATTTCCTTCAAAACAATAAAATGCAAAGAAACCTAATGGCACAAATATTAATATTTTCCTAAATAAACTATCACTACTTAGAGTTAGTATCATCAATATGGATATGACAAATCCCACTAAAAATAGTTCTTTGACAATAATTGCATTGTCGTGTTTTGTGTTTATCAAGATTCTCAAAAATATATAAAAGAAAATCAATGCAAATATAATTGATAAATCCAGTGATATGAAGCTTTTCATTATAAATCCTTTCTAAAATATAAGATATACTTATTATACCAAATTTTTTATAAATTCTGTTATATAATATATAATAAATAAATTTAAAATGGAGAGAAAAAATGAAAAATAAGATAACTTCACTTTTTAGGAAAAAATCAAGTAAAGAAAAGTTGTATAGTACAAATTTTATTTTAAAAGAAGAAAAAGAGTTTTTTGAGAATAATTATAAAGGAGAGGGTAGTGAAGATTTTAAATACAGTGAGGGTTCTATTCCTATTTTAATATCTGCACCTCATTCAGTAAAACAAATTAGAAATAATGAATATAAGGCAGCAGATGTTTATACGGGAGCACTTATAAAAACTTTAAGTAAAACTACAAATGCCCATGTTATTTATAAAACAAAAACGAAGGGTGATGAAAATTATACAAATAAAAATACACCTTATCGTGAGAAAATAAAAGAAATAGTGAAAGATCATCATATAAAAGTTGTCATAGATTTGCATGGTATGTCTGATAAAGGGGATAGTTATATAGATATTGGAACAGGTGGCAGTAATAATAAAAACTTGCTTGGCTGTGATTATATATTGCCTTGTGTTAAAAAGTCTTTTCATAATGTAAATTATAGTGAAAATAAATATTTTAGTGCAAAGGGTGAATTGACTTTGTCACATTATTGTAGTCATGTTTTGGCAGTGCCCACTTTGCAACTGGAGATAAGTCGAAAGTATAGAAGTAAGGAAAGTAAAAATTTCTCTTTTATGGTTAATACTTTAAGTCAGATGATAGATGATTTAAATGATGAAATTATTCATCATTTATAGAAAATCTTAGGTTGAAGAAAATACTGACATAAAATTTATATTAAATTCGTAATTGTTATATAATGAGAAATAAATCAAGAGTTGTATTCGTTTATTCATACAACTCTTGATTTATTATTAGTCCATAAAAGTTACTTTACCATCTAAAGAGTAGTAAGCTTTTACTATTTTAACTTTATTTTCTTTTACTAAATCTTTTATCATGTCATCGTCTTTTATTTCTTTGGCCACATTATCAATATTGTTGTGTATAGCTTCATCAATATCTTTTGCGCCCTTGACACTTGGAAGTATTTTTTCTACTAAATCTTCTATATTACCTTCTGCATGAGCATTATTATGAACTTCGTCATAAGCTGCTGTAACAGCACCACAGCTTTCATGTCCCATAACAACTACTAAAGGTGCTCCAGTATGTTCAACGCCGTATTCTATTGAACCTAGGGCATCATCATCCACTACATTACCAGCAATTCTTATATCAAATATTTCTCCAAGACCTGCATTAAATACAGTTGTTGGAGTTACTCTAGAGTCAGAACAAGAAACTACAACAGCATAAGGATGTTGACCTTCTTTTAATTGTTCCCTTCTTTCACTAGATATATTTACTGGTTTTGATTCGTTGTTTACAAATCTGTCGTTACCTTCTTTTAATCTTTTTAAGGCTTCATCTGGGTTAGTTATTCTAACATCTTCTGTTTCATATTCATTGGATACATTATCTTTAGACATATTTTCTTCCGTTACGCTTTCTTTAGTTTCTGTTGTAGTGTTGTTTGTTGTATTGGTAGTACATGCAGTTAAGCTTAGAGATGCAAAAAGAATACAACTTGCTGTTATTAATTTTTTTCTTATCATCGTGATACTTCCTTTCTTAATATTCCTTT
>USRS01000049.1 GCA_900557165.1 uncultured Clostridium sp. | reverse complement strand
ATTTATTCTAATAGAGAACAAATAATACATAATTTTTTAAATTATGTAGACTGGAATATAGCTAATAAAAATTATAATTCTAAATAAAATTAGAGGTTAAATTTTAACCTCTAATTTCTTTATCTTACTTCTTTTTTTATATCAATATAATCATCATTTTGATTTTCTTCATCTTTATTTTCTTTATTGTGTACTCTTTCTTCTATATATTCTAAGTCTTTATTTAATTTATTGCCTAATACCCATGCTAAAAATACTACTACACAGAATCCAATTATTTTTATCGGGCTTGTAATAAATCCATATATATCTTGACCAATATAACTTACTACTAAAAACATTATAAATTTCCCCGATAAAACTGCTGACATAAATGTAGTCTTATCTCTTTTAGTTATTGCAGATGCAATAGTTATTACACAAGCAGGTAAAAATGGACAGGCATATGCTATAAATAAAAGTTTAAACCCTTTTTTATCCACCCATAATATTGCTTTCTTTATCTTTTCATTTTTAATTTTTTCTAATAATTTGCTGTTTTCTCCTATTTTTGAAACTAATAAAAATAAACATATTGTTCCAGTTACTGAGCCTAGCCATGATATCAAAAAACCCTTTACCATACCAAATAGTGCTGCATTAGCTGTTACTATTGCAACTAAAGGTAACATAGGTATAAAACTTTCTATAAATGAACTGAAAAATCCTACACATATCGAAAGTAATAAGTAATCTTGAACTAAATTTTGTAAAGCTTGTAAGTATTGCATCTTTCCACTCTCCTCAGTTTTAAAAATTAAAACTTTTCTTAAAGAGATTTAATTCTTTTTGTTTTTATAATCTCTTATCATTATGTTTCTTATTAAGATAATTATACATTATTTGATGAAATTATTTATTTAATTATTCTTACAAATTTGTCAGTAAAATGTAAGAATAATTAAATAAAAAATACATTTAAATAGGTTATAATCATATTATAAGATAATTCTAAAAAAGAGCATATTTATAAGAGATTTAAAATATAAAATAAATAAGTGGTTAAAATAAAGATGAATCTCTTTAAAATACAAGTTTTATAATGTTAAAACTAAGGAGAAAGATATTATGGAATATATACAAGCTTTACAAAATTTAGTTCATGATTATTGGGTACTTTCATTATGTGTAGGATTTTTCAGCACATTTATAGAGAGTTTTATACCTATGCTACCATTAGTTGCATTAATAACTGCTAATGCAGCATTATTTGGGATGTTAAAAGGTTTTTTAATATCGTGGTTAGGCTCTGTTATGGGGACAATATGTTTATTTTTAATAATTTATAAAATAGGTGAAAATAGTAAAATACTAGATAAAATTAAAAGCGATAAAATACAAAAGGCTATTTTATGGATAGAAAAAAGAGGATTTAAACTATTATTTATAGCTTATGCATGTCCATTTTTACCTGCATGTGTGATTACTATTGCGTCTGGAATAAGTAAAAGACACAAGACTACATTTATCTCAGCAGTATTATCAGGTAAATTCATCATGTTTTTAGTTATAAGTTATATAGGTCAAGATATATATGGATTTATCACAAGTCCAGTTAAGATTATAGGTTTTTGCGCAGTAGTATTTATAGCATGGAAATTAGGTAATAAATTAAATAAAGATTTAGATGAATATGAAAAGAAAAGAATAAATGAAGAATAAGCAAAAGGCCTATTCTTCATTTTTTTTATTTAGCTCCCATAATACATTCTATTAAAATATCTAGATTGCAATTTAAAAAATAATTATTAATATCTATATCTTTTAAGGCAGTTTTGATACTATCTTTATTGTGTTTTACATTTAATAATTTGTTTTCTATAAAAGAAATATCTTCTTTTCCAAAGAAATCGCCAAAGAACTTTATATTTTTAATTAAGCCATCAACTACATTTAAGCTAAATTCCACATTTCCACCTGGGTATTTTAATTCATTGTTAAGAGAGTATTTAGGAGAGTTACCAAAATTCCACTCCCAAGTTTCATATTTGTCTTTTACTAATTTATTTATATTTTCAATATCTTCTTGAGTTAACTCATAAAAATGGCTGTTTTCGTCTCTTTTATTTATGAAATTTAATAAATAATCTTTAAATTCCACAACGCTCATCTCTTTTCCAAGGTGGTTACTTATATTAGTAACACGAGACTTTACAGATTTAACTCCTTTACCTTCAAATTTAGAAGGTTTAACTTTTAAAGCGGCAGATAAATCATTAATTTTTGATGAAAATAATAATGTACCATGATGCATAACATTATTTTTATAATTGTACTGGGCATTACCTGAAAATTTTTGATTATCAATTAATAAATCATTTCTTCCAGAAAATTCAGCATTAATATTTAACTCTTTAAGAGCGGCAACAATAGGCATAGTGAACTTTTTAAAATCACTAAAACTATTATCATTATAAGAAATAAATGTAAAGTTAATATTGCCTAAATCGTGAAAAACTGCTCCACCACCAGATTGTCTTCTTACTACCTTAATATTATTATTTTTTACATAATCATAATTAATTTCTGATAAAGTATTTTGATTTTTACCGACTATAATAGCATTTTCATTTTGCCAAAGTAAAAATATATCTTCTTTTGCATTTTTTAGAAAATATTCTTCCATCGCTAAATTGAAATAAGGATTAATATTAGTATTATTTATTAATAGCATATAATTTTTCCTCCACAGTATTGTATAATAAGACATTTTTATAATATTAAACAAAATTCACTAATATCCTTTATAAAAATAAAATTTATTGTCTATTTTTATATAATGCTAAAAAATAAAAAATAAAGGATTTGATATTAAACAAAAAGAAGATTAATCAAAAGGAATTAATATAGGAGGGATATGATGAAAAAAATAATATATTTGTTAATTTTCATATGTATGGTAGCTTTAGTAGGATGCAACAAATCTGATAATTTAAAAACTACAAGTAGTTTCAAAGGAAAAGAAGTTGTATACTCTAGTGAAAATTCTAGTAAAATTAAACAGCTATTAAAATCCTACGGAACATCACAACAATTAACTGTTGAAAAAATGAGTAAAAAAAATATTTTAATTATAAAAGATGAAAAAATTGTGGCTAATGAAAAATTGTGGAATGATTTTTATACAAATACTAAAAATAAAAAAGAATGTAGCATAACAATACTTCAATATACTGCTCAAAATGACCCTATATTAACATATTTATCATATAAAGATAATAAATTTTATATGATGGAAGATGATTCACGTGATCAATATAGAGAATCAGAAAAGGAAAAAGATTATTATGAATATACTTTTAATTATTTAAAACTATTCGAAGAAGATGAAAAGATTTATGTATATTTACTAAATGACGATAATATAACACTAGAAAAATTAAATTACTCACTTTTAAGCTCAAATATGAATGAATGGATACCTTATGGATTTGTTTTTTATTATGACAAATAGTACTCTATATTGATAAAATTCAAAAAATTTAGATTAAATTTAAAAAATCTATTGTTTTTTTGAAAAATATGTAATATACTTTAAAAAAATGACAAGTGAATATATAGGTAGAGGCGCAAAATTTATCAGTATCAATAATGAGGTAAGCACTGTGATTTATTGAGAAAGGAAATTTTGCCGAAGCATATAACTGATGCTTTAAGGTTATATAGCTGGGTGTATATAAAATATATATACAACTGTCACTAATTTTAGTGTTGAGCTATCATTGAGAGAGACTAATAATATTTTTAGTATTGATTAGTATTGAATTTACACCTTGATGAAAGCCATCAAGGTTTTTTTATTGAAAAAAATGGCAAAACCCTAAAATATTCACAATAAATTATAGGGAGAGATGAAAATGAAAAAAAGAAATGCAAGATTAATTTTTATGACAATGTTTTTAATTATCATGTCAAGTGTATCAGTTTTTGCTGCTGAAGTAGACACTGCAGTAGTAAATGCAGACAAATTTGGAGTGTTAACATTACTTCCTCCAGTAGTAGCAATAATTTTAGCCTTTGCAACTAAAAATGTTATATTATCTTTAGTTCTTGGAGTAATGTCGGGAGGATTTTTACTTAATTTAAATGGAGTAAATATATTATCAGCTTTATTTAATTCATTCTTAGATTTAGTTAATAGAGCAGTAAATTCATTGGCTGATCCATGGAATGCAGGTATAATTCTTCAAGTTTTAGCAATAGGTGGAGTTATAAACTTAGTTGCAAAAATGGGTGGAGCAAAAGCCATAGCTGAAGCTTTAGCTAAAAAAGCAAAAAATGCTAGAAGTGCTCAACTTATAACATGGGCAGCAGGTCTTTTAGTATTTTTTGATGATTATGCAAATTCATTAATAATAGGACCTATGATGAGACCTGTTACAGATAAAATGAAAATATCAAGAGAAAGACTTGCTTTTGTAATAGATGCTACAGCAGCACCAGTTGCAGGACTTGCTATAATATCAACATGGATAGGTTTAGAAGTTGGTTTAATTGGAGATGGATTTAATTCTATTGGTGTTAACACAAATGCTTTTAGTGTATTTTTAAATACAATACCATATAGATTTTACAATATATTAATTTTAGGATTTATAGTTTTAACATCTGTTCTTTTAAAAGAATTTGGACCAATGAGAGAAGCTGAATTAAGAGCTAGAAGAGGTAATGTAAATTTAACTTCAAGTAAAGAAATAGATGAAAAAATAAGTAATGAACATAGTGATTTAGAGCCATTACCAGGAGTTAAATTAAATATATGGAATGCTATAATTCCAATAGGTATATTAATAGTTGGTTCATTATTTGCCTTTTATTATAGTGGATATACAACTATACTTGGTGGAGATGATGCTACTTTAATAGAACTACTTAAAAATTCGCCACTTTCATTTGTATCTATAAGAGAAGCATTTTCAAATGCAGATGCATCAGTTGCTCTATTCCAATCAGCTTTATTTGCAGGAATAGTTGCCATAGTAATGGGTACTAGCAAAAAAATATTTAATATATCACAAGGTTTAGAAATATGGGTAGAAGGAATGAAAACTTTAGTGATAACTTGTGTAATATTAATATGTGCTTGGTCACTTTCATCAGTAATAAAAGAACTAGGAACTGCTAGATATTTAATACAATTATTATCAGGTTCTATACCAGCATTTTTATTACCAAGTATAATATTTGTACTAGGTGGAATAATGTCATTTGCAACAGGAACTTCTTATGGAACAATGGGAATCCTTATGCCACTTACTATACCTTTAGCGCATTCAATAAATCCTGAAATGTCTTATATAATAGTTTGTATAAGTGCAGTACTTACAGGTTCTATATTTGGAGATCACTGCTCACCAATATCAGATACTACAATATTATCTTCAATGGGAGCTGGATGTAATCATATAGATCACGTTAGAACACAAATGCCATATTCTTTATTTGTGGCAAGCATAGCAATATTATTTGGATATATACCAGCAGGATTTGGACTTAATATTTATTTAATATTACCAGTAGCTTTTCTAGTTATGTTTATAGGAATACAAATACTTGGTAAAAGTGTAGATATAGATGAAAATGAAGAATGTTTAACAGCTTAATTTAAATAAAAAATCCTTTTGAACTTTATAAAAAGCAAAGTTCAAAAGGATTTTTTTGTAGAGAATTTCTTATTTTCTTATTTTCTTTTTTTTCTTCTTTTTCTTACCTTTGTTTAAACGTTTTTGCTCAGCTCTTAAAGCTTTTAACTCAGCTTTTCTTTCAGCCTTTTTCTTAGCATTTTGTTTTTCTACACCAAATGTATAGACAGAAATAAGTAATAAAACTACACCTATAATAGAATAAATAGTTTTTTTAGTGATGAAACCTAAAATAATAAGCATTACATTTATCATAATGATTATTGAATCTTCATACTTCTTATAAAAATTTTTCATTTTAGTCCTCTTTCCCAGTTGATTATTTATATATCTATAATAGAAAATCATCCAATATAAGTCAATAATTATTATAAAATTAAACTTTATATTTCTTTATTTAAACTTTTATCTTTAAAATAATCTAAATATATATAATAACATAAATGACAAAGAGGAACTATATATAAAAATATAGCGTAAGGTATAAATTGATAATTACTTATACTTAATACGCTAGTAGGAACTAAAGCAGCAATGCACCAAGGAATGAGAGCGCTTGTAACTATGGCTGAATTGGAAAACTCCATAGCGATATCTTCATTTTCATAATTTTTATAAGTATCACGAAGTATTTCTAAAGTTAAGATAAAAGCTATAGTCTGACTACAACCAATAGCAGCAACTATCAAACCTAAAACTAAAGTTATAATAAATAAATTACTTCTATTTAAAGTGATTTTTTCTAATGATTTTTTAAAGTTATAAAAAATATTTAAACCACTAAAAAATCCAGTTAAACAACAAGAAATTATAATAATATAGCAAGTTTTCAACATGGATATTATTCCGCCACCTTTAATAATACTAGACAAAGATGAAGAGGTTTCATAGCCAAATATCATATATTTAAATAAACCATAAAAATTTGTTTTTTGTACAATTAGTGAAATTAATATGGCAGCAACAATACTGAAAGTAATAGATTTAGTAATTGGAACTTTTTTTAATGATAAAATAACGATTATAATAGCAGGGATTAATAAAAAAACATTTATATGAAAATTATCAAATAAAGCTAAAGATAAAGAATTATCAACAAAAGTTAAAGGATTTTTTAAAGAAAAAAATAAATAAAATAGTATGCTTATAATAGTAGGTATAATTCCAAAAATGAATACTTTTTTTACATAATTAAAAAGTTCTACTTTTGTTAAATTACAAAGAAGAAGCAGACTTGATGATAAAGGAGAGCATCTATCTCCAAAATAAGCACCAGACATTATGGCTCCACCTACAATGTTTAAATTAAGATTGGAAGCTTGAGCAATAATTACAAGGGGAATACCTATGGAACTTACAGTACCAAAAGATGTTCCAATTAAAAAGGATGTTATGGCACTTATTAAAAAGCAAAATAGTATAAATAAGTTAGGATTAATATATTTTAAAGAATAATAAACTATGGATGGTATTGTGCCACAGCAAAGCCAGGTACTGATTAAAACAGAAATTAATAATAGTATATGAATTATAGGTAAAGACCTTTTAGATTCAAAAATATATAGTTTGATTAAATCTTTTAGACTTTTATCTCTTTTTAGACCAACTAAAGAAAATAAAATTAAAGACAAGGTTAATCCATATCCCAAAAAAATATTATTAAAAACACTATAAACTAACATGATAATGGTGATAATAATAATTACAAAAATAATCATATAAAAACTTCTCCTAATTAATAAGTATAATTAAATTATAGAGAAATAATAAAAAAATAGTAATTAAATATATAAAAATATAAATGTAAATATAGAATATAAAAACATATAAGATGAGTTGCTAAATAATGGAATATAATATATACTCATATTAAAAAAGTGAATATGTAAGGTAGAGGTGCGATTTTTATTAGTAACAATAAGGAGTTAAGCAACTAAGAATTATTGTGAAAGGAAACGTCGCCGAAGTAAATAACTGAAGCTTTAAGGTTATTTAACTGGGGATGCATATAAGATATGTATCACTGTCACTAAGAAATTAGTGTTGAGCTATCATTTGGATTTATAATTTATGTAATTAAAGCCTTGATGATGACTCATCAAGGATTTTTTAATTTTAAAAAACCTAATCCTTATAATATTCACTAGAAAATATGAGGGGGAAAAAAGATGAAAAAAAGAAACTTTAGACTAATTTTCATGACAATTTTGATTTTCATAATGACAACAGCATTAACTTTTGCACAAGAAGTTGATGTTGCAGCTCAAAACGCAGCTAAATTTGGTATATGGACATTAGTACCACCAATAGTCGCAATATCATTAGCTTTTATAACTAAAAATGTCATAGTATCTTTAGTTTTGGGGATTATGTCAGGGGGATTTATATTAAATATAATGGGAAATAATCCATTTATGGCTATATTTTATTCATTCTTAGATTTAATTCAAAGGGCTGTAAATTCTTTAGCTGACCCATGGAATGCAGGTATAATTCTTCAAGTTTTAGCCATAGGTGGAGTTATAAATCTAGTTGGTAAAATGGGTGGAGCAAAAGCCATAGCTGAAGCTTTATCAAAAAGAGCTAAAAGTGCAAAAAGTGCACAGATAATAACTTGGGTAGCAGGACTTCTAGTATTCTTTGATGATTATGCTAACTCTTTAATTATAGGACCAATGATGAGACCTGTAACTGACAAAATGAAAATATCAAGAGAAAGACTTGCTTTTATAATAGATGCTACTGCAGCACCTGTTGCAGGAATAGCTATAATATCAACATGGATAGGTTTGGAAGTTGGACTTATAGGTTCAGCATTTGATTCAATAGGTGTAGACGCTAATCCTTTTGGTGTATTTTTAAGTACTATACCATTTAGATTTTATAATATATTAATATTAGGATTTATAGTAATTACAGCTTTACTACTTAAAGATTTTGGTCCAATGAGAAAAGCAGAACTTGAATGTAGAAAAGGTAGCTCAAATATTTCTTCAAATGAAGATGCCAATAAAGAATTAAGCAAACATGATGACATGGAACCTTTACCAGGAGTTAAACTAAGTATTTGGAATGCAATTATACCAATAGGAGCACTAATAGTAGGAGCACTATTTGCTTTTTATTATAGTGGATACACTACAATAATGGTAGGAGAAGATAGTGCAGTAATTCAAATTATGAAAAATTCACCAGCATCATTTGATGCCATAAAAGAAGCTTTTTCAAATGCTGATGCATCAGTAGCGCTATTTCAATCAGCATTATTTGCAGGAATAGTTGCCATGGTAATGGGTGCTTTCAAAAAAATATTTACTTTATCTGAAGCTTTAGATATATGGGTAGATGGTATGAAAACATTAGTTATAACAGGTGTTATATTAATATGTGCATGGTCTCTATCTTCAGTAATAAAAGAACTAGGAACTGCTAAATATTTAATTCAATTATTATCAGGGGCTCTACCACCATTTATACTTCCAAGTTTAATATTTGTACTTGGAGCGATAATATCATTTGCTACAGGAACTTCTTATGGAACAATGGGAATACTTATGCCACTAGCTATACCACTATCTTACTCAATAAATCCGGAGATATCATATATAATAGTAGCAACATCAGCTGTACTTACAGGAGCTATATTTGGAGATCACTGTTCACCAATATCAGATACAACTATACTTTCATCAATGGGTGCTGGATGTAATCATATAGACCATGTTAGAACACAAATGCCATATTCAATATTTGTGGCTGTTATAACTATAGTATTTGGATATATACCAGCAGGATTTGGCCTTCCTGTTTATTTAGTTTTACCGCTTGCCTTTGTAGCAATGTTTATAGGAATACAAATATTTGGAAAAAGTGTAGAAGTTGAAGATATTAACGGCAAAGAAGTATTAGATAATTAATAATAAGGGACTTAAATACTTTTGTATTTAAGTCTTTTTTTATGTAAATAATAAGCTATATGATTAAAAGGAGAAATTATTATGGCTTATGTAAATTTTAAAGAAGAAAATTATAAATTAAAAATTCAGCTAGATAAGAGAAAGAAAAATAATGATAAAAACTATAACTATATAGTTAAACATAAAAATGAAATGACAGATTATAATGCAGATAATAGATATAGTTATAAAAAATTAAATGGTGACTTCATAGGTAAAAAAGGTATTTTAGATGAACAAGATTTTTACAATATAGAAAATAAAGATATTTTATGTACAAATTTTAATGACTGTACTTTTGCCAACGTTAAGTTTATAAATTGCAAAATAATAGGTTGTAAATTTAATGATTGTAAATTTATTTATGGTGGAGTAATATTTGAAAACTGTATTTTTATTATGGAAAATTCCCTACAATCTCCTACACTAAATAACGAAACAAATTACTCTTGTGAGTTTTATAATTGTGAAGTTTATGGTGAATTTAAAAACTGTGATTTATCTTATGCAATATTTGAGAATTGCTTAATTAGAAATACTTTCTTTGAAATTACCATGATGAAAAGTACCATATTAAATACATGTGAACTTAATAAGATTAAAATATCAGATTGTGATTTAAGTGGATTTAAAACTCATAAATGTTATATTGTAGACTTTGAATTTGATGATAAATATAAAACTAAGCTGGATGAAAAAACTTTTTTTGATAAACTTGTAGAAATAAAAAAAGATAGAGGAGAAATAGAAGGTATATATATGACTTATGAAACCATAGCTGATAAATTTAAAGAAAATAGCTTAAATAATAATTTTGGAGAATATTATTATTTGTGTAAAAAAGAAGAGTATAAAGTATTAGATCCATGGCCTAAATTTATGTCATTTTTAAACAATGTTACTTGTGGATATGGAGAAAGACCAATGAATTCTTTATTATTTGGTATAGTTCAGATTATCCTATTTGCCCTTATATATTTATTTGTTGGTGTTGATATAAATGATGAATTTGTTGTATATAAATTGTCTAATATTATGAATTATGATTTTATTAAATTTATACAAGATTATAATCAAACTTTAGCACTAAGTTCTGGCATATTTTTAGGTGTAGGAGGATACAGTTGTGAACCAGTAAAACTATCACTTATGATATCAAATATTGAAATGATAATAGGAGTAATAATTATTGGTGTAGGAACAGGTACCATAGTGAGAAAGATTATTAGATAAAAATTTATTTGAATAAAGGAAATTTTATTTAAAAAGTAGAATTTATTAACTTGTACTGAAATTTTTCTATTAAAATAAGGGGGGATATTTTGAAAAATATTGAATTACTACAACATAATATAATAAAAGAAAAGAATATAACAAAAGCAGAAGAAATCAGTCCATATTTAAATTTAAGTAAAGATGAAGAAGTTAAGTTAAATGAAATACTAAAAAAGTATCCTATGTCAATAACGCCGTACTATTTGTCTTTAGTGGATTTTAATGACCCAGATGATCCCATAAAAAAAATGTGTATTCCTTCAATTGCTGAAACAGATTTAAGTGGTAGTTTTGATACAAGTGGAGAAGCAGATAATACAGTGGTCACTGGAGTTCAACATAAATATAGAGAAACTGTAATAGTATTGTCTACAAATCATTGTGCAATGTATTGTAGACATTGTTTTAGGAAACGTTTGGTTGGTTTGTCTGACGAAGAAATAGCGAAATATTTTGATGAAATGATAGAATATATTAAAGAACATAAAGAGATAAGCAATGTATTAATATCTGGCGGAGATTCTTTTTGTAACAGTAATGCAAAAATTGAAAAATATTTAAGAGAACTGATAGAAATAGAACATTTGGACTTAATTAGATTTGGTACAAGAATACCAGTAGTTTATCCTCAAAGAATTTCAAAGGATTATAATTTAAAAAAAATATTGAAAAGCTATTGCAAGAAAAAACAAATTTATGTAGTTACTCAATTTAATCATCCAAGGGAAGTTACAAAAGAAGCCAAAGAATCAATAGAAGCTTTAAAAGAAGCTGGTATTATTGTAAAAAATCAAACAGTATTATTAAAGGGAGTAAATGATAATAGTGAAACTTTAGGAAAACTATTAAAAAAACTAACATCTATAGGAGTTATTCCATACTATGTATTTCAATGTAGACCAGTTACAGGAGTTAAAAATCAATTTCAAGTTCCATTAAAAAGGGGTATTGATATTGTAGAAGGTGCAAAAAACATACAAAATGGTCAAGGCAAATGTTTTAAATATTGTCTATCGTCAACTAGGGGTAAAATTGAGATTATAGGTAAAACAGAAGATAATAAAATGATATTTAAATATCACCAAGCAAAATACGAAGAAGATAAAAGTAGAATATTTATAGAAGATATAGATGACAACCAAACATGGATATATTAAATAAAACATTATGTAAAAAATATTGGTATATTTTTTACATAATGTTTTATTTTTTTTATAGTACAAAATTAAATTTATAAGTTAAATATAGCAATATCTTACTATACATTGAAACTTAAATTGCTCTATAATATACATAAGATAGATAAAAAATATATATACAATTAAAACAAATTAATACTGTATTAAGCAACTTTCATATAAACATACAAGAAAGGAGCGTTAATATTTTTATGCCAAGTACAAGTAATGATGAAGTAAAACATATTAATCCTTATATCAGCAAGTCAATAGCCTATATAAATAATAATCTAAAAAATAAAATCACAATAAATGATGTTTGTCAGTATATAAATTTATCTAAATTTTATTTTTCAAGAATATTTAAAAAAGAAGTAGGTATAACTCCATATAGGTATATATTAAATTGTAAAATAGAAGCGGTTAAAGAAGATTTACATGCTGGAGTTGATGTTAATACAATTGTAAATAAATATGAATTTTATGATTTAAGTCATCTTAATAAGAACTTTATTAAGGTTTATGGAATAACTCCACTTGAATATCAAGAATCATGCAAAAAATCAAGTGGAGAGTTATGAAAAAAATAGTTGTTATTTTAAAATAGCTAAGAAATTATGTAATAATATTTATATAATTTACATAGTTAAATTAATTATTTTTTAAGGAGGTTTTTACAATATGGCTTTTACATTTTTTATGCCAAGTGTTAGTTTAATGGGACCAGGGTGTTCAGACAATTTACCAGATGAAATAAAATCAAGAGGATTTAAAAAAGCTTTAATAGTTTGTGGAAAAAGATCTGCTAAAAGTACAGAATTTAAAGGGATTACAGATAATTTAGCTGCTAATGGAGTTGAATTTGTAGTATATCCAGGTTCTCAGCCTAACCCAACTGTTACAAATGTAATGGATGGTGTTAAAATACTTAAAGACAATGGTTGTGACTTTGTTATATCATATGGTGGAGGTTCTCCTCATGACTGTGCAAAAGGTATAGCGTTAGTTGCAGCTAATGGTGGAAATATTAAAGATTATGAAGGTGTTAATGTTTCTAAAAAACCTCAACTTCCACTTATAGCAATAAATACTACTGCAGGTACAGCTTCAGAAATGACTATATTTGCAATAATTACTGATGAAGAAAGACATGTAAAAATGGCAATAGTTGATAAACATGTTAACCCAATTCTTGCAGTAAATGACCCTAACTTAATGGTTAGTATGCCAGCTTCTTTAACAGCTGCTACAGGAATGGATGCATTAACTCATGCAATTGAAGCTTATGTATCTACTGCTGCTACTCCAGTTACTGATGCTTGTGCGCAAAAAGCTATTGAATTAATACAACAATACTTAAGAGATGCTGTTGCTGATGGTAATAATATGGAAGCTAGAGATAAAATGGCTTATGCTGAATTCTTAGCAGGTATGGCATTTAACAATGCTTCACTTGGATATGTTCATGCTATAGCACATCAATTTGGTGGATTCTATAATTTACCACATGGTGTATGTAATGCAATATTACTTCCAGCTGTTCAAGAATTTAATGCTAAAGTTGCATCTCCACAATTAAAAGACTGTGCTAAATTTATGGGTGTAGATGTATCTGGTATGAGTGATGAAGAAGGTGCTGCTGCTTGTATAGCTGCTATTAGAAAATTAGCTGCTGATGTTAATATACCTAAAGGATTTGCTGAACTTGGAGCTAAAGAAGAAGATTTTGATATATTAGCTACTAATGCTTTAAAAGATGCTTGTGGTGCAACTAACCCAATTCAAGCTACTCATGAAGAAATAAAAGCAATATTAGCAAAAGTTATGTAATTTAAAACTAAATAGTTTTTTAGTTTATAGCTATAAAAAACCTCCCTGAATTTTTAGGGAGGTTTTATTTTAGACATACAGAAATATCAATAATAAGATTTTAGTTTATTAGAGAGTTTTCGTTTAATTCCTCTAAAATATAATCCACTTCATCTACAGCTAAATTATGTTCTAATCCATATCTTATAAGACAATCTCTTTTATTTAAAGTATTAAGAGTATATCCAAATCTTAATAGAAAATCCATAGATTCTTGATAATTTAAATTTAATCCAAAACATAACTTAATAGCAATATCTTTTGTAATTTTTGATTTATTATTTAATATATTACTCAATAATCCACTATCAAGAGAAGAGTTATTGACTATATTTGAATTAGTAAGATTTTTAGTGATAATTAATTCATGAAGGTAATGCACTCCTTCTTTCTTATCAGAGCAATTTTCTAGATATTCAGATAAATATAAATACTTATTTAAAATATCATGCTCTAAATATGCACTAGGATTAAAGTCTATATCTTCATAATATCTATCATCTCTCTCGTTAATAGTATTATTACTAAAAACCTTTATGCTAGAAGCGTTAAAAGGTGAATTTTTATTATTTAGTTTATTATTTGAAATATTGTTTAAAGTAAGAAAAGAAGACTCCTTATTACATTTAAAGCAAAAATTTTCTATTTTTTTAGAAAGAGCGATAATTTCCTTATTAATTAAAGTAGTATTTTCAAAGTTGTGTAAATAATTACATATATTCTCTAAAATTGATTTTTTCATATCATTACCCCTAATAAAATATTTAATAATTATAATTTAATTATAGCACAAAGAAACATATGAGAATTATTAATATAAAGGGATTAATGAACCTAGATCAAGAAGTTTTTCTTTGCTTAGAGATAAAATTTTCTTATTTTTACTTCTGACAAAGTTTTTTATTTCTAGATAATTTGGATGTTTGGATATATCTCCAAAGAATGCTAAAGTATCTTCACTAATAAGTCCACTACATCCACCAATAAAACCATAATTTAATTCAAATAAGTTAATATGACCGCTTTCTATTAAAAGGCAATCAATATTATGTTTTATTACTTCTTTATAAATGCCTTCATCAGATGTTATTAGAGAATTTTCATCAACTATACAAGTAGAGCACTTACAATAACCTTGCTTAACATGAATTTTTGTAAAGTTGTTTTCTTCAATAAATTGTAGTAATTTTTTATCTGTGTAATTAAAATTATGAATAGCTTTATTGCCAATGATAATTGCATTGTAAGCCACATTATAAGGATATTTATTTTTAATAATTGAGTCACCTGAAGATATATTAAAACCGAGAGGTGAGAGTACTTCATTATAATAGTTATATAAATTAGGACTTACTAAGATATTTTCATCATTTAATTTAATAAGATTAATATCTGGATGATAAGAAATTGCTTCATATGTTTCTTTGCATTTTTCACTTTTAATTATATTTACATTTATATCATGTAGATTTTTAATCATACTATTAGTTATTCGACCATCTACTAATGCTAAATTTATTTTTCTGTCTGGTATAAAAGATGATTTTACAAATTTCATATTTTATTCTCCTTATATTTTTCTTATTATAATATAAATCAAATAAAAAAAATAATCCATTAATTATTTTTATTAATGGATTATTTTTTAAACTATTATTTAAACATTTTTTCTTCATTATCTAAAACTTTATCTGCATCTATTTTTTTATCAATTGCATTTTTTATAGCTTCCTCGATGTTTTTTCCAGAGGCCATTAAACTAGTTGTGTTATAATTTATTTTGTCAAGAGTTCCAAAACAGAACTTGCACCCTGTTGTAAAGCAAAGCAATGTACTATGACCATCGTATTTTTCCTTTGAAATGTAGTCGGCTATAGTTATTGCATGGACTAGGTCCATGTTATCCATATTTTTAATAAATTTTATTTTATTTTTAGGTACAATTGTCTTTTCTTTGCTCTCATCTAACTTTATAATTGCTTCTACTTGGTTTAAATCTTTAATATAGACTCCTTTGTATTCATTTGAGTCATCTTTGTACATTATTCTATCTCCAAAATTCATAATAACACCTCCTTATAAATATTATAATGAAAAATTATGGTAAAAACATAAAGTAAAAAAATTATTATAAATATATTTAATTAAAAAAAGCCATGGGATGAACTGACCCTTCGTGTGGAACAATATAAAACAACCTAGGCTACCTTTTTCTTGTATTTTACAGGAGAAAGGTAGTTTAATTTTGCTTGTATTCTTTCTTTGTTATAATAATCTATATATTGAGATACAATTTCAATCACCATTTTACTTGATAAATTCTTTAATCCTTGAGAATAGAATGCTTCTGTCTTCAATGATGAAAAGAAACTTTCCATAGCAGAATTATCATGGCAGTTACCTTTTCTAAACATGCTCATAGTTATCCCATTTTGTTTAACAAAATTTTGAAAGTTTGGATATGTGTATACAGCGCCCTGATCTGAATGTAATATTAAATCTTTGTATTTTATTTATATGATAGCTTCGCTAAGTGTATCCTTAACTTAATGGTACTTCTTGATTATCAGCAATTTTATAAGAAACAATTTTTCCATTAAATCCATCCATAATGGTAGACAGATATAAAGTTTTATCACTGAATTTTAAGTATGTAATATCCGTGAACCATTTTGTATTAGGTGATTTAGCTATAAAATCTTTTTTTAATATATTAGGTGCAATAACTGATGTAGCTCCGCTATTGAATTTTCTCTTTTTTCTACGAACTTTTGCTAAAATATTATTTTTGTGCATAATCCTAAGTACTTTCTTATGATTAATTTTAAATCCCATAGATTTTAATACAGCATGAACTTTCCTATATCCATATCTATATTTATTGATTTTGCATGTATCTATGATAGATTTTTCTTCCTCAGAAATTTCTTTGTCTGATGAATTTAGCCATCTATAAAAAGTAGTCTTAGGCAGATTTAAAGCAGTGTATATTTGCTTATTACTGTATATTTTTCTATATTGATTAACTATTGATTTTACTATTTTTGCATCAACATCCTTTCTATCTCTTGGTACTTTCCCATTATGTCTATACATGCTTTAAGTTGTTTATTTTCCATTCTAAGTCTTTCTATTTCAGATTCTTCTAATACTACCTTACCGTAGGTATATTGCTTACCGACAGGTTGATTGAATCTATGAGTTTCACCATTTTTATATCATCTTAACTATGCCATAATTTGAGATTTATTTTTTATTCCTAGTTTATTCATAACTTCTTTTTTAGTACTACCATTTAATTTCATATCTATAGCTTTCCATTTTATTTCTGGTGAATAGTGTACTCTTGAACTCATAATAAAATAACCTCCTTTAAAATCACACATATAGTATGTTTCAAAAGAGGTTGTTTTATTTATTCCCGTGTAAAGGGTTCACTTCAGTTGAATATCCTTTAGTTTTTTTAACTATTTATAATTACATAAGTTTACAACTTTATTATCAGAATTTTCATTTTCATCGATTAAATCTAAATTATTCATTATCTTGTTAATAGATTTTATGCTAAGGCCTAAATTTAAATCTTTTGTAATGATACCAGTGATTAAATCATTAATATCTGGGAAAAAGGCCATATAATCTTTAAACTCTTGTTGAACTAATTTATTAGTGTTATTGTTAGCTAATTTATCTAGCATATACCACAATGGATAAACATATTCAAAAGTATTTGATTCTTCTAAATTTATAATATTTTCTTTAACGTTTTCACCAAAATTTATTTTTGGACTATAGGTATATTTTATTACTTGTTGAAGATTTTTATCTTCTTTATATTGAGATAAAATTGCCTTTTTATCATTTAAAGAAGTAGTTTCTCTTATTTCTTTTAATATTTCCTGAATATTTATTAATTCTCTAATATGATTTATTAATGACTCTATATTTTCTAGTATCATTTTTATCACCCCTTTAAAATAATTTAGTAAATTAATAGATATATTCGTTGTTATAATTGTAAGATATCTTAAAATAAACTTCATCTAAAAAATTTTTTATATGGCAAATTTTAATAAAATATTATTTTTACAAAAAAGTAACAAATTTAAAACTCAAGTCATTTTTAAAGAAAATGTACTAAACTTATAACTAGGAGGGGATAGTTATGAGATTAATTAAAAAAGTAAGTGTTTTAGTATTAGCCATAGCAATGATTGTAGGAAGTATTTTTACAGGTAAAGTAGATAATTCTTATGCAGCCACATCTTCTATAAAAAAACTAAATGTGGGCAAAGAATATAAATATGACTTAGATGGTGATAAAGATGAAGATTATATAAAAGTGTATATTAGTGGTGATAAATTAAAATTAAAAGTTAATAATGCTACAAAAACTTTAATTTCTAATTTTAATGAAGAGTATTACTACAGTGTAAAACTTTATGATTTTAATAAAAAGGATAAAAGTAAGGAAATTGTATGTTATTGGTCAATTGATGATACTTGGGCAACTAGAATTCTTAAATTTAAAGATGACAAATGTAAAGTTAATAAACTTTATAACGATGCAATTTTAAAAAATTATAATCCAAATAACGGAATGATAACTTTTGAAGAATACGATAATGGAAGATACAATGCTTTTTCAAAGGCAATAGGATGTTTTTGTTGTTATGGTAAAGTAAGACTTAATGGATATAATTTATATAATCAATATACAGCAAATACTTTTGGCATTGTAAAAAATAATAAATACAAAGCTAATAAAAAACTTATAGTTTATACAAATACAAATAGTAAAATAAAAAAATTTACTATAAAAAAAGATGATAAAGTTTATATAACAGCCTTATACAAAAAAGGAAATGATAAATATATAAAAGTTAAAGATACTTTAGGAAAAACTGGTTATGTAAAAGTTGGAACATCAATGTTATTTAAAAATAAATCTTGTGTATGGGCTAGATAATAAAAAAAGGGATTGTCTCAAAATGATTTTAAAATCATAAAAAGAGGCAACTCTTTTTTACTTACAAGGATATTATATTACATTTAAACCTGTGGAAAACTTCTGTAT
>USRS01000048.1 GCA_900557165.1 uncultured Clostridium sp. | reverse complement strand
TTTAAAAATGATGATAAATTATGTATATTTTTAAATAATATAAAAATAGAAAAATTTTAAGGAAAGAAATTAATAAATGATAATATAATTAAATAAAAATAATAAATTCTCTGTAATAATCAGAAGAATTTTAAGGATGGAGATGAGTAATTTGAAAAAAATTCAAAAACCTAAGATAAATGCTAATCTGGATATCATAAGCACATTAGATGAATTACTACAATTAATAGAAGATGATGAAAAAATTTATGATAAGTTAATTGAAAATATGGATATTTCTAATTTAGATGAATCTAGAGTATCTTTTGATAGTTGTATATTTAGAAATGTTACTTTTGATAATTGTACTTTTAGATATATAGATTTATTAGATGTGTCATTTGAAAAATGTGACTTATCAAATATAGATTTTTCGGAAGGAAGTATTTATAGGACAGAATTTATTAATTGTAAAATGTTGGGTTCAAAAATAGAAGATGCTCATTTGAAAGATTGTTTATTTAAGAATATTTTAGGTGATTATACTACATTTTCGTTTAGTAAGTTTAATAAAGTAGCTTTTGAAGGTTCTTCTTTTGTTTCTAGTATTTTTATGGAAGTAAAAAATAAATATATGAATTTTAATGATTGTGATTTTAAAAAATCAGTATTTAGTAGGACCTACTTAGAAGGAGTAGACTTATCTAATTGTGAAATTGATGGTATAGAAATTGGTATACCAGAACTGTATAAAGTTAAAGTTAATGCAAGTCAGGGGCTGGAGTTGGTTAAGTTAATAGGTATAATTGTAGAGTAAATTACTAATATATATATGAAAAATTTCTTGAATATAGTCTTTTTTTGTTTTAATATATTTTATAAATAATTAGTTATAAAGATATAATTCTTAAGGAGAATAAAATGAATAAGACTATGAATACTGGAAACAGATTTTTAGATAGTTTAAAGAGAGTATTAGTAAGATTTAAAGATGCTGGATTTGGCATTAAATTTATTAAGAATTTACCAAAAGTTGCAGATTATTTTAGTGATAAAAATGTGTCTATATTAGGAAAATCAAAAGTACTTTTATCTTTTATAGTAACATTAATATATTTTGTATTTGCCATAGATGTAATTCCAGAGGTATTATTTGGTCCTATAGGATTTTTAGATGATATATTTGTTATAATATGGATGATAGGCATCGTAAATGAAGAATTATCTAAATATAGTGGGCCACAAGATTTTAGCTCAAAATCTAATAAAAAAGTATATAAAGATTCAAATATAATAGATGATGTCACTTATAGTATTAAAGATGATAATTAAAAGCCAGTTTTAGCTGGCTTTTTTGTGTAGAAATTAAAAAAGAATGAATATAATGGAAAAATTTAATTGAAAAATATAAAATTTAAAGCTACATTTTATATATAAAAAGACATAGGGGAGGCTATAAAATGGATAAAAGAAAAATTTTATTTTTTGATATTGATGAAACATTGCTTTCGCACAAAACTTTTACAATACCAGAAAGCACAAAAAATGCTTTAAAAAAAGCTAAGGAAAATGGCCATTTAATATTTATAAATACAGGAAGAACAAAATCATTAATAGGTGATGATATAAAAGAATTAGAATTTGATGGCTATATATGTGGTTGTGGAACATATATTGAAGTTGACAATAAAGTTCTTTACAATAATATAGTTAATGAAGATAAATATAATGCCATATTAGAATCTTTGAAAAAGTATGAATTAAAGGCTGTTTTAGAAGGTGTAGATGCTATATATATTGATGAAAATTCACAAGATGATTTTTTACTTTCAAATCTTAGAAAACAAAATTATCCGATAAAATCTTATGATTTAGATAATATGAAGTTCAATAAAATGTTTATAAGATATGATGATAATGAGTATATTGACAATTTCTGTGATGAAACTAAAGATATATTCGATTATATAGACCATGGAAAAGGTACTAGAGAATTAGTTCCAAAAGGTCACTCTAAGGGAAGTGGAATAGATTTTTTAGTTGATTACCTTAATATAGAAAAGGAAAATACTTTTGCTTTTGGTGATAGTAATAATGATATTTCAATGCTTGAACATGTTGAAAATAGCATTGTTATGGGAAATGGGAATCCAGATTTATTTGAAAAAGCTACTTTTGTAACAAAAAATATTGATGAAGATGGCATAGAATATGCTATGAAATATTTTAATATTATAAAATAGAATAAATTATAAAAATGCTACCTTTGTTAAATGGTAGCATTTTTATTTATGGTTTAAGTTTCACTTATAATTTTACCTATATCTTTTAAATCATATCCTCCAAGACCTTCAATTTCATTTTTAAATTCATTAGAAGAAATTAAATCCATTATAACCTTAAAAATTGGTTTTTCTAAGTATGATTTTCTAATAACTAAATCATATCTTTCCCTTTGTAAAGGAATGAAATCAATATTGTCTACTTGTTTAGAAACTTTTTCATTACCTATACCTACATCAGCTTTTTTTCTAGCAATATAGCTGGCAACAGCAAGATGAGAAGTCTCTTCATTTTCATATCCAGATATATTTATTGATAAATTTAAACTTTGAAGTTTACTATCAAGTAAAATTCTTGCACCAGAACCTTTTTCACGGTTAACCATAGTAATATTTTTTTTATTTAAATCTTCCCAAGTTTGAATATTTTTAGGATTGCCTTTTTGGACATAAAACCCCTGCGTTCTATAAGCAATATTAATTAAAACACAAGGAATACCTGGAAGTAATCTTTTCACAAAATCTGTATTATATGTATCAGTATCTTTGTCCCAAAGATGACAAGAACATATAGAAACTCTATTATGGTACATTTCAAATAAGCCGCTATAACTACCAATATTTAAACGATAAATACGAGTATTTTTAACCTTATCTTCTATCATTTTTCCTAAAATATCTAAAACTATATCTTGACCACTTATAATTATTTCTTCATGTGTAGAAGCTTTATCAGTTGTTCTTTCTAGGATTAAGTTTTCAGTTATAGATGTAGGTGTTTTTTTCTGATTATTAATATAAGCATCTATATCAGCTCTATCAATTCTAATTTTTCTACCGACTTTATAAGCTGGTAATTCACCTCGTTTAATCATTTCATATACTGTATTTTTTGTAATATTTAATATTTGTGCAACTTCCATTGCATTTAAAGATGACGAACTCATAAATAACACCCCCATAGACCATATTGTATCATAAAAAACAAACTTATATATAAAAAAAGAAAAAATTGGTAAATTATGTTGCGAAAAAGAAATTTAAAATATACAATAAAGGTGCGAAACGTGATTAAACGTAATGAAAAAAGGTAAAACAGGACTATAGGAGGAGTAATATGAAAGTATTAAAAAAATTAGGAGTTATGGGGTTAGTATTAGGATTAACAATGGGAGCTGTGGGATGCTCTAATGGTAGTGAAGATAATAAAGATGATAGTGCTAAAAAAGATGAAATAGTCACATTAAATGTATCAGCTGCAGCATCTTTACAAGAAGCTATGGTTGAATTAGAAGAAAAATTTAAAGAAGTTGAACCAAATGTAAAATTAGAACTTAACTTAGGATCTTCAGGATCATTACAACAACAAATAGAACAAGGTGCAGCATGTGATGTATTTATATCAGCAGGTCAAAAACAAATGACTGCTTTAGCAGATAAAGATTTATTATTAGATGGAACAAACAAAACATTATTAACTAATGATTTAGTTTTGGTAACAGGGGAAGATAAAGAAATAAAAGATTTAGACACATTAGCAACTGATAAAGTTGAAAAATTAGCTATAGGAGATCCTGAATCAGTTCCAGCAGGAAAATATGCTAAAGAAGTTTTAGATAATACAAAATTATACGATAAAGTTGAAAATAAATTAGTTTTAGCTAAAGATGTTAAAGAAGTTTTATCTTGGGTACAAAAAGGAAGTGCAGATGCTGGTTTTGTTTACTTAAGTGATACTGTAGGTGCAAAGGGAATAAAAGTTGCTTTAACTACAGATGAAGATACACATTCAACTATAAGCTATCCAATAGCAGTTTTAAAAGCTAGTGAAAAACAAGATAAAGCAAAAGCTTTTGAAGATTTCTTATTAAGTGATGATGGACAAACTATACTTGAAAAATACGGATTTAAAAAAGCTAACTAATATTTAAGATTGGAGGAAGGATAATGAATGCAGGAATAACGCCTCTTTGGATATCAATAAAGACATCGCTTTTAGCAACATTTATAACATTTTTTTTAGGAATAGGGACAGCTTATATAGTAGCTAACTATAAAGGTAAGTGGAGGGGTTTGATAGATAGTATATTTACACTGCCTCTTGTACTTCCTCCAACTGTACTTGGTTTCTTTTTACTTCTTATATGTGGTAAAAATGGAACAGTAGGAAAATTATTTGCACTTATGGGTAAAAATATAATTTTTACATGGAGTGCCACAGTAATAGCAGCCATAGTAGTGGCTTTTCCTATGATGTATAGAAGTGCTAGATCAGCTTTCGAGCAAATTGATACAAATTTAATTGCTGCGGCTAAAACTCTAGGACTTAGTAATTGGAAAATTTTCTATAAAATAGCTATACCTCTTGCCTGGCCAGGAATAATCGGTGGAGTAGTTTTATCATTTGCAAGGGCACTTGGAGAATTTGGTGCAACAATGATGATAGCTGGAAATATACCAGGTAAAACACAAACTATGCCCCTTGCTATATACTTTAAAGTGCAAGCTATGGACTATAAAGGTGCAATGGGATGGGTTGCTATAATAGTTGCCATTTCAGTAGCAATGATATTAATATTAAATAAATGGTCAGATAAACAACAAGAAATAGTAGGTAAGAGAGGATAGATTATGTCATTAATAGTAGATATAGAAAAAGATTTTGGATCATTCTATCTCAAAGCAAATATAAAGCAAGAAAAAGGTGTTTTAGGATTTTTAGGAGAATCAGGTTGTGGGAAAAGTATGACTCTAAAATGTATAGCGGGAATAGTAAAACCTGATAGAGGTAGAATAGTTTTAAATGGAAGAGTTTTATTTGATTCAGAGAAAAAAATAAACTTACAACCTCAAGAAAGAAAAGTAGGTTACTTGTTTCAAAATTATGCTTTATTTCCTCATATGACAATAAAAGAAAATATTGAAATAGGATTATCAAATCTTTCTAAGGAAGACAAAGATAAAGTAGTAAAAGAGCATTTAACAAAAATGAAGTTAGAAGGTTTTGAAAATAGATATCCACATCAATTATCTGGAGGGCAACAACAAAGAATAGCTTTTGCAAGAGCGCTAGCTTGCAATCCAGAAATATTATTGCTAGATGAACCTTTTTCAGCTCTTGATAATCATTTAAAAAGTAATATGGAAAATGAATTAATACAAATTTTAAAAGATTACCAAGGAAGTATCGTATATGTTACCCATGATATAGGTGAATGCTATCGAATATGTGATGATATAGTTGTCTTTAGTAAAGGATTAGGTCTAAATAAAAGAGAAAAATCTGAATTATTTAAACATCCAATGTCTATGACAGAAGCAACTATCACTGGATGTAAAAATATATCTTCAATAGATATAATAGATAAGAATAAGGTATTTGCTAAAGATTGGGGCATAGAATGTAATTTATCTAGAAAAATAATAGATGGTGCAAAATATGTGGGAATTAGAGCTCATCATATAAGGATAATTGAAAATGATCTACAATTTTCAAGAGAAAATATATTCAAATTATCTGTAGTAAAAGTTTTTGAAAGTTCTTTTACTTATATAGTTTATGTACAAAATTTAAAAGATAAAAATTCAGATCCAATACAATTAGAAGTAGATAAAAATATTTCACCTTTAAAAGTAGGGGATGAAATATTTGTGAAATTTGATGAAAATTGTTTATTTGATTTTTAGTAAAATATTTTTTTAAAAACAACAATATGTTTAATTTTATAAAATTAAGATGTTGTTGTTTTTTTGTATAAAATGAAATAAAAGTATAAAAATAAAATTATTTTGTTGAAAGTAAAAAAATATATTTTAAGATAATTTGAGAAGTAAAAATAGAAAATTTTGAGCAGATGCTTTAAAATAGTTTTATTAGGAGGATATATTAAGATGAAATTAAGTGCAAGAAATCAATTTGTGGGAAAAGTAATAGAAATAAATGAAGGTGCAGTAAATGATGTAGTTAAAGTTCAATTACCAAAAGGACAAGTAATAACTTCAACAATAACAAAAGAAGCAGTAGCTGAATTAGGATTAGCAGTAGGTTGTGATGCTGTAGCAGTAATAAAAGCAACATCAGTAATGATATCAACTAATCCTCAAGGACTAAGTGCTAGAAACAAATTAAATGGGAAAGTTGTAGCAATAAACGAAGGTGCAGTAAGCTCTGTAGTTAAAGTTGAATTAGAAGGTGGGGAAGTAATATCTTCAACAATAACTTGTGAAGCAGTAAAAGAATTAGGATTAACAGTAGATAAAGATGTAACTGCTATAGTAAAAGCTACAGAAGTAATGGTAATGGCTTAATCTTTTATAATATAAAATACTATTTTGAAAGTGTAAAAATCATATTTATTTTGATTTTTACACTTTTTTTGCAATAATATATTATTGTGATAATATAAAAGTATATAAGAATAAAGGAGAGTGTATTTTTTGAAATATAAATATAATGCATCCGTAGGTAAACTTCTTAATAAATAAGGAGATAATAAAATGAATTTAGAAACATTTGAAAAATTACAATTAAATGAAGTCAAATAATTAGTTAAAATATATTGTGTAAGTTCCCTAGGTAAAAACCTTATAGATAAGTTAATGCCTAGTAACAATTACTCTGTAGTAAAAAATAGATTAAGTGAAAATAAAGAAGCAAGAAAAGTTTTAGAAAACAGTAATCATGTACCTTTAGAAGGATTATTTGACATAAATCCTCTTATTGATAAGGTTGAAAAAGGAATGATACTTGAAACACAAGAATTAGTATCTTGTGAAGATTTTTTAAGAGGATGTAGAAAAACAATAACTTTAAAAACTGTGGGAATTTTAACATTAATGACACAATGTGGATTTGATATTTTAGCAAAGAAAAATAGTGAAATAAGTATATTTGAAAAAGTTTTTATAGATATATGGTATAATCAAAGTATTGAAAATGCCTCTAGTACTTTTTCTTCTCATATAAAAATATTGCCAATAAACATCCTCATTTTAAAAATGCAGGAACGATGTTTGATAAGGAAACCTTAGAACCGCTATACAAACTTATTATTGGCAAATCATAAGATAGCAATGCTTTGGATATTTTGAATAAGATGGGAACAAAAGAGAAAGTATTACAAAAAGTATCCTTAGTTAAATTAGAAAATTTTTAGATCGGAGATAAAGTTAAATTACTTGATTTTGATGATTTTGCCATAGTTCATAAATCAATGGATAAACTCAATAATGTGGAAGAATTTTATAAAAATGAATTTATAAGTATTAATGCAAAAAGATATAAAAAGAGGCTCTAAAAAAGCTTTAAAGAAAATTCAAAAAGAAATTAAAAATAATAGATAAAATAAAAATTCAAAAGTGAAAAGCACCTCAATTATTAAAATTTAATTTTGATAATTGAGGTGCTTTTTATATAAGTAAATTATATATTATCTAATTTATGGATGATATGTAATTTTTAACTTATTAACTTGACCAACATACGGAGCTGCTGAGAGTTTAATGTATCGAATTTATTTTTTATATATAAAAAAATAAATTCGATACATTAAATTAATTATTGTTATATAATTATTAAGAGTGACATCAGAAGGGGCGTATTAAAATGAAAAAGACTATAATTTTTACTATTGTAGCATTACTACTATACAATAATTATGAATATATTAATGAGATTTTTTTCTTATCTAATTTATCTAAATATGAATTAAATTGCAATAAAACTTATAATTATGATTTGAATGAAGATGGAAATTTAGAAGAAATAAAGTTAGAAACATATAAAACAGATAATGAAAATTATGTGGTAAATTTATATATTAATAATGAATTAAAGTATGAATATACTGGTGGAGAAAATTTACAATTTTATATTTATGATTTTAATAAATTTGATAAAATAAAAGAGTTGTGTATTACCTCGGGTAATGATTCTCGGAATTATGAAACAAATATATTTATGTATAATAAAGATAATAGTAATAATTTTACTATTAAAGGAAAATTAATCAATAATGATGAGAAAGTTGGAGTAATAAAGGTTGCTCATGCAAGTACAGAAGACTCTCCAATATTTGAAAATTTTAGTAAAATTTTAGGTGGAGAGCATATAGATATAGAGTATAACTATAAAAGAATACAGGCATGTGAAGTACTTGATGAAGAAAAAAAAGAAGTAAATGTATCTGGAAATACTAAAGAAAAAGAATATATAGCTCAAGAAGAAATAGTGGTTTATGAAACAAATAAAGGAAATGTTAAAGCATATACACTTTCCAAAGGGGATAAAGTAAAATTAAGAAGTTTATATAGTTATGAGCAGGATAAATATATTAAAGTAGTTAATGAAGAAGGCAGATACGGCTGGATAAAATTAGAGGATAATCAAATTCTTGAATAAAGTTTATAATATAAAAAATAACATAGCTTGATTGCTATGTTATTTTTTCAATTAGTTTTAATTCTACAGGAGCAAAAGTTTCAACTTTTTCTCCAGATAAATATCTATTAGCTAAATCAACAGCTTTTTCTCCTACTAAAATAGGTTGTTGGGCTATTGTAGCAGCCATTTCGCCCTTTGAAACAGAAGATACGGCATCATCTGTAGCATCAAAGCCCACAACTAATACATCGTTTATATTAGCATCTTGTAAAGCTTTTAAAGCACCTAAAGCCATTTCATCGTTTTGAGCAAATACAGCATCTATATTACCTTTTGATTGAATTATATTTTCCATTACAGAAAGACCTTTAGTTCTATCAAAATCAGCACTTTGTTTAGTTATTATTTCTAAGTTTGTATTTTTTATTTCACTATCAAAACCATTACCTCTGTCACGAGTGGCAGAAGATCCAGCAGTTCCTTCAAGTTCCACAATATTTCCTTTATTTCCTAGCTTTTCAGCTAAATACTTAGCTGCCATTTTTCCACCTTCTTCATTATCAGAAGCTACATGGGATACGATATTTCCACCATTACTAGCTCTATCAACTGTTATTACAGGAAGATCTAGATTGTTTGCAATCATGACAGATGCTATGGCAGAATCAGAATCAACAGGATTTAGTAAAACTAAATCAACATTATTCACAGAAATATCTTCCATATTAGAAACTTCCTTAGCAGGGTCATTTTGTGAATCTAAAACAACCACATCATATCCTAATTCTTTGGCTTTATTTTCTATACCAGTTTTTAAATCAACGAAAAAAGGGTTATTTAATGTTGAAACTATAAGGCCTATTTTCTTATTATTATCACTATTTTTATTACATCCAACTAAAAAAGAAAAACATATAAGTAGTGACATTGTTAAGGTAGCAAATTTTTTTAACATAATTACTACCTCCTATTTACTTTTTCTATCTAAAAGTACAGCTACTAAGATAACAGCACCTTTAACCATCATTTGATAATATGATGATACGTCTAATATATTTAAGGCATTACTTAAAACACCGATTATTAATGCACCTATGATTGTTCCAGTGATTTTTCCTTTACCACCAGTAAGAGAAGTTCCACCAAGAACTACAGCAGCTATAGCGTCTAATTCATATCCATCACCAGCAGTTGGTTGAGCAGAGAATAATCTAGAAGTTATTATTATACCTGCAACTGATGCTAAAATACCACTTATAGTATAAACTGCTATTTTTATTTTATCAGTATTTAATCATGAAAGTTTTGTAGCTTCTTCATTTGAACCAAGAGCGTAAGTGTATCTACCCATTTGTGTATTTTTTAATACGAAAGCGCAAATAGCAAATACTAAGATCATTATTAGAGCAGGGGTAGGTATACCGAATATTTTACCTCCACCTATTTGTCCAAATTTTATTGCTAAATCACCGCTTCCAAGAGTGATTGGTTTACCATCTGTATAAACTAAAGTTAATCCTCTAAGTATTGTCATTGTGCAAGAGTTGCTATAAAAGGTTGTAATTTTCCTTTAGTTATTATAAATCCATTTAAAAATCCAACCATAGCACCTATTATTAAGGCAGCTAAAACTGCTATTATTATGTTTTGGCCAGATGCTAAAAGTGAAGCACAAACTGCACCACTTATGGCAAGTATAGAACCAACAGATAAGTCAATTCCACCTGTTAATATAACAAAAGTCATACCAGTAGCAATTATTCCGTTTACCGATGTTTGTCTTAATATATTAAATATATTTTTTGTACTTAAAAATGATGGACTAAGTATTGTAACTATTGTTATAAGAACAAGTAGACCTACTAAGCTTTTGTATTTTATTAAAAATTCTTTTAAATCTATATTTTTAGGCTGTTGTTTTACCTGAGATGACATCCCTATTGTCCTCCTTAATATTTACTGCACATTTTAATATTTTTTCTTGTGTAGCATCTTTTATATCAAATTCTCCTGTTATTTGACCATGACTTAAAACTAAAACTCTATCAGATAGACCTAGTAATTCAGGCATTTCAGAAGAAATCATAATGATGGCTTTTCCTTGCGCTTTAAATTCATTTATTAAATCATAAATCTCTTTTTTTGCACCAACGTCAACTCCACGAGTTGGTTCATCAAGTATTAATACATCTGGGTGAATCATTAAAGCTTTTGCTATGGCAACTTTTTGTTGATTTCCACCAGACAAGTTTTTTATTAATTGTTCTATACTAGGAGTTTTTATTCTTATTCTATCAATATAACTGTTAACTCTTTCTTTTTCTTTATTTTTATCAATTATAAAAGAGTTTGAAATTCTTTCAAGAGAAGATAAAGTCATATTTTCTCTTATTGATAAGTCTAGAATAAGTCCATCACCTTTTCTATCTTCACTAACATATGCTATTCTATTTTTTATACCGTCAACTGAAGATTTTAGATTCATTTGTAAATATTTATTTAATTTCATATCTTTTTTTATCATAGTACCTGATACTATAGGGTAGTGACCGTAGATAGTTTTAGCAAGTTCACTTCTACCAGCCCCCATAAGTCCTGCAATACCAAGTATTTCACCAGATTTAACTTCAAAAGATATACTATTTACAAATTTATTAGATACATTTTCTAATTTTAAGATAGTTTCACCTTTTTCAACTTCTAGGCGAGGGAATTGGTCAGTTAATTTTCTACCAACCATCATTTCTATCATTTTATCTTCTGTTAAATTTGCAATTTCTTCTTGTCCTACATATTTTCCATCTCTAAGAACTGTTATATAGTCACAAATTTCAAAGATTTCTTTTAATCTATGAGAAATATAAACTACAGCCTTATTGTCAGATTTTAATTCATTTATCACTTTAAATAAAGAATCAGCTTCTTTATCAGTCAAGGCATCTGTAGGTTCATCCATGATGATAATTTTTGCATCGAGAGATAGAGCCTTTGCTATTTCTATCATTTGTTTTTCACCTATGCTTAGGTTTTTAACAAGTTCTCTTGAGCTTTTATCTATATTTAATCTTTTTAATAAAACTTCACTGTCAGAGTGTAGTTTATTAAAATCGATTTTAAATCCTTTTTTAGGTTCTCTCCCTAAGAAGATGTTTTCTCCTATACTTAAGTCATTAACTAAGTTTAACTCTTGATGTATAATGGCAATACCTTTTTTAGTGGCATCTTTAGGACCTTTAATATCTTCTTTTTTGCCTTGATAGAAGATTTCACCACCATCTTTTTTATATACACCACTTAAGATTTTCATAAGTGTGGATTTTCCTGCACCATTTTCCCCCATAAGAGCCATTACTTTACCTTCATGAAGCTCTATATTTACTCCGTCTAAGGCTTTAACACCAGGAAATTCCTTAACTATGTTTGTCATTTTTAAAATTGGTGTTTTCATTAAAATACTACTCCCGATTTTAATATTATATTTGCATAAGGACTATATTCACCAGTTCTTACAACTGCTTTAGAGTCTTTAGTTAAAACTTTAAATTCCTCATGGCTAACTTCAATTAAATTTGCAATTCTTTTCTTTATAGCTTCATAAACTTGTGGATTTTTTTCTTTTATCTCAGAGGCTATAATTGCTTCTTCTACACGTAATTCTTCTAAGACAACATCTAAAGTTTGAATAAATGTTGGTACATTATGAGTTAAAGCTAAATCTATTCTTTTAGTTTCATTTGGAATAGGTAAACCACAATCTCCAATTGTTAAAGAATTAGTGTGCCCCATCTGACTTATTACATAAGATAATTCGCTATTTATCATTTTTGTCTTTTTCATAATTACCTCCAATTAAACTATAAAACTTTCTACATCCTTTAATGTTGGAAGAGAACTTTGAGCTCCTTCTTTCATAACTGATAAAGCACCTACTTTAGAAGCAAAATCCATGGCTTCATCAATAGACTTATTATTTGATAGAGCTACTGCTAAGGCACCTGTAAAAGAATCCCCTGCTGCAGTAGTGTCAATAGCATCAACTTTGTAAGCTGATTTAAAGAATGATTTTTCTTTATTTATATATAAGCTACCTTTTGAACCAAGGGTAACTATTAATTCTTTAACACCTTTTTCAATCATTTTATTTGTTGCTTTACTTATATCATCTTCATTTTCTATTTTCATTTCACTTAAGATTTCTAACTCAGTTTCGTTAGGAGTTAGCAAATCAACATTTTTTATTATTTCATCATCTAACTTAACTGCAGGTGCAGGATTAAGTATAGTATATTTATTTAAATTTTTTGCAACTTGTAGTGCATATTTAACAGTTTCTAAAGGAGTTTCTAATTGGATAACTACAATATCACTATTTTTTATGCAATCTATATTTTTATCTATATCATTTTTAGTTAATTCAAAATTTGCTCCTGGAGCTACAACTATAGCATTTTGCGCATTTTTATCTACAGTTATAAATGCTACACCAGTAGGACAGTCTGCTTCATGAATATAGTCTGTGTTAACATTATCATCATTTAGTGATTTAACTAATGTTTTACCAAAACTATCATTTCCAACTTTACCAATCATAGAAACTCTACCATCTAACCTTGCTATGGCAACGGCTTGATTTGCTCCTTTACCACCAGGGACTTCTTTAAAGTTTCCTCCTAAAAGAGTTTGTCCAGGTTTTGGCATTGTATCAACATTAACAACTAAATCCATATTTAAACTGCCTATAACGCATATATTTTTCATGTTTAACCTCCAAAGTTATATTGTATACATGTTATGTATAAGTTTTTTAATACTTCATATAGAGTAGTATATATATGGAAATAGTGCAACATATTTCTTGGATATATGACGGGAATAAATACACAGTATTACTATATGATTAACAATTTAGTAAAAAAATAATATTGTTTAATAAATTAAAATAAATTACGACATAATATATGAGTAAATAATTGAGTATAAATATATTTATAAAGTTATAAAAAAATAAGTAAGTAGCTAATGTTTTTTATAAAAGATATAATATACTTAAATAAAGGTGGTGGAGTATGAAAAATATATTAACATTATTAATTATATGTGTTAGCACAATATTAGTAGGGTGTGTAAATGTAGACTTTACACTAGATATAGATAAAAGAGGTAATGAAACTATATCTGTAAAATTATTAACTAATGATTATTTAGGAAATAATATAATTCAAGAAGATTTGTTAAAAATAAAAGAAAAATACCATGTAGATACAATTGAAAAAGTAAGTGAAGATAGTCAAAGTGGATATTTAATAACAAAAAAACTAGGAAATATAAAAGATGGCAATTTATTAGATAATGAAGATATACTAGATAATAAATTTATGAACATATCTGAGGAAAAAGGTTTAATATTTAATACTTATGATATGACTATAAAAGTAAATGATGTTATATTTGGAAATATGACGCAAAAGGATTTGAATATGATTAATTTTATAGGTAAATCAGCTAATATGAATTTCCATGTTGTAACACCGTTTAAATTCTTAGAATCAAATGCTACGGATATATCTAAAAATAATGATGGACGAATAGAATATAGTTGGAATTATTCTTTAACTAACTTAGAGAATATACATATTAAATTTAAAGCTCCAAATATAATTAATATATGTATAATAGGTGGATTAATAGTATTTTTAATAATTATAGGTATATTTATTTTTATAAGAAAAAGAAAAATGAACAATAAAAACCAGTGATATCACTGATTTTTATTATTCGTCTATTTTAATTTTTATATAAACAGTTCCAGAAAAAATATTGTTAATACCAGAAAAATTAAAATTTACTTCACAAGGTATACAATTTAAATTCCAACTTATATAATTTTTTTCAGTATTATATATACCATTTTGAGATGGTAAAATATTTTTTATAGTACTCCCATCAATATCTTTTACAAAATCTAGGGATAAATTAAAGGTATTATCTTGAGGTTTCATAGTCTTAGTTAAATAAATTTTTTGGTTATTAGCGTGAATATAAGAAATATTTTTATAAAAAGAAGATAGAGGAGATAAATCATTTAGATTATTATTACTAAGATCTAAGTATGTTAATTTATTTAAAGCGCAGATTGGATTTATATCAGAAATTTTATTATTTAAAAGACTTAAAATTTTTAAGTTTTCAGCATACTGCAATCCTTCCAAGGATTTAATATGATTGGAAAATTCGTCTAATACAGTAAGAGTTTTTATATCGTTAAAAGTAAGTATACACTTGTCATTTTTACCAAGGATGACATTTATAAGAGATTTTAATCTATCGTCAGGTATATTTACTTCTTCCTTTAAGTTTTTAGAAGAAATATAATTAACAGAAGAAGGTACATACTGTAAGTCAGTGACATAAGTACCGTCAAGTATTAGAGTGTATAAATTACTGGCATATTCTAAACCTTTTAAAGATTTTATATCTTTATTAGATAAATCTAGTACTCTAAGTTTTAACATATCTTTTAAAGTAATAGTATTATTAGTTTTATTCAATAAAGATTTTATTTCACTTTGTAAATTTTTATCTTCTAAAAAAATAACTTGATTTATATCTGTTAGTTCAATTGTAACAATACCCGAAAAAGAGCCATCTTCTGTTGAAAAAGAAAAACTAGGATTTTCAAAGACAATTAAGGAACTATCCCAAATGATTTCATTTTTTTCTTTGTCGTATTCTCCATGATTATTAGGATTTATATTAATTGGTGTTTTACCATTAATATCTTTTAAAAAGCTAATATCTAATATATATAAATCTGATGATTCAATAACATCGTTAATTTCTATATCTTGGTTCATAGCACGTAATTCACGAAGGTTCTTTAATGAAGACAATGAAGATAAATCACAGATTCTATTTTCATTAATTTTAATAAATCTAAGGTTTTTTCCAGTGGCAATAGGCAAAATATCCTTAATTTCATTGCCGTTAAGCAATAAAGACGTCAAACTAGTCATATTTGACAAGTCTGGAACAACAGTAATTAAATTATTATTTAAAAATAATGTATTTAATTTATTTAAGTTAATGAGTTGATTCATATTAGTTATTAAATTGTTTTCAATAAGTAATTCAGTCATATTGGTAGCATATTGAAGGCCTTCCATACTACAAATATATTTTCCCATAGATGAAATATCAGAGTATATATAACCTTTTATACTTTCCAAATCAGACTTGGTTATATCTTTTTCATAATCTCTAGATAAGTAATTATTGATAACAGTTTTTAGATTTATATCTGGGATTAGGTTAGTCATTTTACGCACCTCCTTTGTTATTTATATGAAATATAATTATATTTTGTTAATAAGTATTATCTTAGTGCAGACAGAAAATTAGTAATAATTATAACTAGTTTATAATATATTTAGATAGTAAATAAATGAAAACATATCCATATAAAATGGAGGTGATTTATATGGATAATAATGTATTAAATCATCTAATAGAAAAAATAAATAAATCAGAAAAATTAAAAGTAGAATATGGAATTACAGGCCAAGAAATTAAATATGATGAAGATAATAGAGTAAATACTTTTTCATCAAATACTACTATGGAGGTGAATTATAAGGAGAAAACAGCAACAAGAGAAACTGTTAGAAGTGATTTTAAAGGTACTATAAAAATAATTGATACCTATAAAGAAAATAAAAAAATAAGTAGCAATTCCAATGAAGATAAAATATTTTCAACTATTGAATATGAAAACTTATTCAAGCCAGGAGGTATATTATATCCTGTTTATTTACAAGAACTAATCCCTGTAGAGAGTCAAATGAATAATAAAAATTGTCAAGTTTGTATACCGTCAGAAAAAATTATTAAAGATATTAAAAATTATATAAAATCAACTTATGCTATCTATGAAAAAAGTGAAAATTTATATGATATTACCATGATTATGAGTCAAAAAGATGAAAAAACAGAGGTTATTTTAATGCAATATTGTAATATAAAAATATATATTTAAATTTATAAAAATGAAAGTACATCTAAAAGTAAGTATGTATTTTTATTTTTTTAATTGTAAGGAAATTATAAAGTATTCTATCTGTAGATAATTTATAATTTCCAACTTATTAACTTGAGCAACGGACGAAGTCGTTGGCGACATGAACGAAGTAAATTTTTTATTTACATACTATACTTTTTACAGTACTGTATGAACTATAAATTTTTGTATTATCAACACTTCTATAAGCTCTAACTTTGAAGTAATAAGTTTTACCTTTAGTTAAATTACCTTTAGAAAAACTTTTATTACTTGTTGTTCCAACTAAGGTATAAGTTCCATTTTTAGAAGTTGACATATATATTTCGTATCCTGTAGTTCTTTTACTAATTTTTGTCCAACTTAAATTTATATATTTAGTTTTAGTAGAACTTAATGATACTACAGGTTGTAGAGGCTTAGTAGTTGCTTTTAAAGTAGAAGAGTAGTCACTATATCTATTCATACCATTTAAGTATTTAAAAGCCTTGACTCTATAGTAGTAGCTTGTAGCTGAAACTCTACTATCATGAGTATAAGATGTTATATTTTCACCATAAATAGTATCTACTAAAGTATAAACATTTGTACTTGGATCTAATCTATAAATTCTATACCCATCCACATTGTCTACTTTATCCCATGATATTTGAAGGGAAGTAGCATTTCTAACATCTAATTTAAGATTTGTGACTTTATTTACTTTAGTTGAATCAGTAAATATATTTGAATAGTTACCATAGTAAGTAGTTTTATCAATTACTTTATATGCCCTTATAGCATAATTATAAGTAGATGCAGAAGTTAAATTTTTATCTGTATAAGTATTGATAGAATTATCACTTATTGTATCTAAAAGCGTATAAGTATTAGAAAATTCATCGTACTTATAAACTTCATATCCTGTTATATTATCAATTTTATCCCATGAAAAAGTAATAGAATTTATAGTTTTACTATTTAATGAAACATTTGATATGGTTTGAGGGTTTATTTTGAATGATATAGTTTTTGTACCTGTATATCTATTTATTCCATTTATTATAATTTCTCCTGTTCCAACAGAAGTATTATTAGAATAAGTAATTGTATAATCCTCGTCTAATTTTAAAGTTTTATTATCTAAAGTAAGTACTACATTTGGTTCTATAGGATTTCCTGTATATGTTACGTCGTCTATGTTATTTGATGAAGCTGAAGATAAATCAATTTTACTTTCAGCAATACTACCATTAGTTGGTTTTAAGTATGTGTAGTTCATATCAAAATATGCAGGATTTGATGATGTACCTATATCATTTATAGTACCTGTTTCTGTATATTGCCACATCATATAAGGTTTATTATATGTGCACTCTTGGTTATATTGTGCAATCCATAAATTATTAGCATATAATAAATCAGACTCAAAATATTTATCACTAAAATCTTTATTTGTATATATACCGGTTATATAACCTGCATTTTTTATATCTGTTAAAAATGCATCAGCCATTTTAGTTGATAGATTTTTAGTTATATTGATTCCGTTTTTCTTTGCATAATCTACACTAGCATATTCAAAATCATAAAATACTGGATAAGATATTTTATCTTTGTAAGGTTTAATAGTTTCTAAACATTTGGCAGCTTCTTCTTTAGCTTTTGCTACAGAAGTTGCATAACTAAACCAATAAATACCTATTTTTAAACCAGCTTTACTAGCTCCTTCAATATGAGATTTGAATTTTTGGTCTACACTGCTATTTCCAAAACCACCTCTAATTATTACATAGTCAATACCATCAGATTTTACTTTGTTCCAATTAATATCACCATTCCATTTACTAACATCGATACCTTTTTCTATGGCACTTAATTTAATATAAGATGCTGATACATATCCAGATAAATTGTTTGCAGATATTTTATACCAATTATTTTCTCTAGCTAAAATATCTACTTTTGCATTTCTACTTAAATAACCAAGGCTTGAATAAGATGAACCTGGGCCACTTCTTACATTTAGACTATTTGCAGTTACACTTCCAAATCCTATGGAATTGGAGTTAATTAAAGATTTAGTTTTTAAATCAGGTAATTCACTAGATAGTGAATATGTAGAGATATCTTCTCCCATACTACGATGTGGTATAGCTTCAGAATCAACTTGAGCTAAAGAATGCTCAGTACTACTAATAGAAGAATTTTTTTCTATTTTATTTGCGTTGATTTTTTCTGCATGACTTATAACCACCATATTTTGAATAAGCATAGTGGCAGAAAGTGATACAGCAAGAGCAGATTGTGTTATTTTTTTCATAAATTCCCCCTATTAAAGATTATCGTTCTGTTAACTTATTTATATTTGAATCTCGACCCCGATAGGGTTTACAATAGT
>USRS01000047.1 GCA_900557165.1 uncultured Clostridium sp. | reverse complement strand
TGTAATGGTAGAATTACAACAAATCAAATAGTTAACTTCTTTGACAATAAAATATATGAAGATGCTACTTTTTGCGTAGATTCACATAAATCATATGTTAGTGAATGTAGCTACTAAGGATACATATGTAAGGAGAGCCACTATTAGAAATAGATTCATTGAGTTAACCTAAAATAAGAAACTTTACTTCAAATTAATGAAACTATCTTATAATTGGAAAATAATTAAATATTTTGTATAATATAATTAAGTTCGCAATTGTTATAAAATACGAAGCAAATGTTGGAGGAGCTATAGTGAAAGAAAAAGATTTAAAAAAAATAGAAATAGAAAAACTCAATGATAAGATATATGTTCAGTGTTATAAGTCAATTTTTACGATAGATAATAACTACATAGATAAACTTAGTATTATAAGTCCCTTTGAAACAGTAGATTGTAATATAAAAGTAGAAATAATAGTTGATAATAAAAAAATAAAAGAAGTTAAAACTAAATTAAAATTTAATCAAGAATATTCATATGATTTTTATGATGCTAACTTTAGTTATATAGTAGATTTCGACAGTTATCTTGAATGGATTTGTGAATCTATAGATGATCTATTATTTGAAGATACAAGTGAATATTATGGTGAACTTAAAACTTTTGTAGGAAAATCTAAAATAGTATATAAGATAGATATTATAGATATTGAAATAGATAGAAAAGTAGAAAATAATATTCTTAGTAAGTGGAAAAATATTATTGAAAATACTCATGATGAAAGTGATATTAATGATATTCTTGATAGTATAGATATGATAAAAGAAAATTATGATAAAAAATTGTTGGGTAAAAATAGAGATATTTATATTAATAAAAAAGAATATAAAATATTAAATGAAATAGAACTAGCAACTAAGAATAGAAAAGAAATAGTATTAAATATTAAAGAATATATACAAGTAGTTAAAGAAATAAAGTCTAGTTCAATGAGTTCAAAAAATATAATCATAATAAAATCAAAATATAATGGTAATATACTAAAAGCTACTTATAAGCTCAGAGAGGTAGAAATATTATTATCATCAGAATATTTAACTATAAAGAATAAGCATACGAATTTTCTTTCTAAAGAAGAAACTAATGGTATTTATTTCAAAATAAGATTTGATGAAGAAAAGCTGAAAATATGTAAAAATTATGATGATTGTAATAAAATCATAATGATAAAAGATGATAATATAGAGATAGAAGTAATTTTAAATCAAGAATAATAAGTTAACATAAACATTAAAATATAATCTATTTCACAATTTTAATATAATACGAATTTTATTTAAAGAATAGTTATTAGCGTGCATAAATATATATAATAAAAAATCTAAATAATTGAAAAATAGTAAGATATCTTTTATAAATTTACAATAATGTCTAAAGATATCTTACTATATAAATATAATTAATTAGTTTCTAAGCTATTAACTTTATGTTCTAGTTTTATTAAATTCTCTTCTAAAGAATTTATAGTAGAGAACATATATATAAATAAAACTGAGCAAAGCACAATTACAATAATAAGAGCATAACTTAGTTTTGTAACTTGGTTACTTATTTCTATTTTTTTGTTCATATCATCTACTATCCTAATCTATAAATTTTTTTGTATTTCCAGAGTAATAGTTTCCTTGATTTCAGCTGCATGAGCCGTTTTTAAAGATGGTACTGCAATTAATGTAAAAGCTGAAATTATTAAATAGATTATAGAACAACCTAGGACATATATTTTAATAAATAAAATTAATATAATGCGAAATAATATTGAGGACTTAATAAATTAAAAGGTAGGGGGGAGCTATGAGGTGATCATTGTGTCAAAACATAGCCTTATAAAAAAATAAAGGGCACTTATCAAAAGATAGGTGCCCTTGCTATTATTTAGGCATTAAAACTGTATCAATAACATGAATTATACCGTTTGTTGTATTAATATCAGCAATAACAACTTCTGCATCATTAATAAATACTTTTCCATCTTTTACACTTATTTTAGCTTTTTCGCCATTCATCATATCTATTTCTTGTCCATTTAATTTAGCTGCATCTTGGGCAGTTACTTTACCATTAAAGACATGATAAAGCAATATATCATTTAGATTTTCCTTATTTTCAGGTTTTAATAAATTCTTCAAAGTACCAGTTGGTAAACTGGCAAAGGCATTGTCAGTTGGTGCAAAAACAGTAAATGATCCATCAACCTCAAGTGCATGTACTAATCCTGCTGCTTGAAGTGCAGATACAAAAGTTTTAAGTTCTTTATGATTTACTGCTGTATAAACTATGTCAGCTGGAGTTGAAGGATTTGGGGCAGCAAATACTGATGATATTGGCATAAAAATAAATGATAATACTAGTAGAATAGATGTTACAATTATTTTTTGTTTTTTCATTATAAGACTCCTTTACTATGTATATATTTATATATATGTTTCCACTAAAAAAAGATAATATTTGTAGAAAATAAAAATCAATGAAAATTGACTAATATCAATGAATACATAGGAGAAATTCATTAAGTACAAAATTTGATTACAAATTATTACAAAACAATAAAAGTAGATGAAAATATCTAAACTTAAGCTAAAATTAAATTGATTAAAAATTTAATAAAAGGTAGATGGTTATAATGAAAAAAATTAAAAAATTTATATTGTTTAGCTTATTAAGTTTATGCTTAGTAAGTGTGGGATTTGTACCAACTTTAAATGGTGCCAATTCTTCTAACATAGTAAATGCAACAAGTATGACATCTACAGCAAGTTCATCAATAAAAGCATATAAAAAGTTTTTGAAAAAGAATAAATATGTATATGGACCAGATAAATATTACAAAATGAATTATTTTGCTACTATTGATTTAGACAAAAATGGTGTAAAAGAACTTATAATGATTGATAAAAGTAATAGAGAAGTTACAGTTTATACTTACACAAATGGTAAAGTTAAATACTGTGGAAATATGTACGATAGAGGTATTGTATATATAGATAAAAATGGTAGATTAGCCAGAAGATTTAATAATTCAGGAGTAAAAATGAATTATTATTTAACACTTAACAAGAAAAAGCAATTATCTTTAGTAAGTTATACTTATGATAAAGTAGAAAAGAAATATTATAAGGAGACTGGTGTTGTAGAAAGTAGTGAAGATTATAATAGAAGTAAGATAAGCAAAAAAACATATAATAAAGCAGTTAAAAAATCAGATTTTGCTAAAAATGTTAGTAAACATTTAAATAATAGTTCTAATAGAGATAAATATTTAAAATAAATATAAAAAAGTGTATCGGTTAAAATAGATACACTTTTTTATTTTTTTGAAAAAATAGTTGAACTTTCAACTGATATGATTATGATATACTTAGACATGTGAGAAAATCAATTACATAATTAATTATTAGGAGGATTTATGATAAGAATATTAAAAACTGTATGTAGACTTATAATAGGATTTATATTTTGTTCTAGTGGAACAGTCTTGGCTGTAAATTCAAATTTGGGACTTAGTCCCTGGGATGTATTTCATCAAGGATTGTCAAAAATTACGGGTATTTCCATGGGACAGGTGAGTATTTTTGTGGGGCTAATTGTTGTAATTGCAACGATTTTCCTAAAGTTAGAAATAGGACTTGGAACCATAGCAAATATGATTTTGATTGGAGTTTTTATGGATGTAATATCATACACTAAAATAATTCCAACAAGTCATAATTTTTTTGTAAGTCTATTGATGTTATTAGGAAGTTTATTTACCATGGCAATTGGCTCATATTTGTATATAGGTTGCGAGATGGGATGTGGACCTAGAGATGGACTTATGGTGGCCTTGGTGAAAAAAACAGGCAAACCTGTAGGCTTTATTAGATCTTGTATAGAGCTTGGAGTTTTAGTGATAGGTTTTATGCTAGGTGGAAGTGTTGGAATTGGAACGCTAATAACTGTATTTTGCCTTGGGGCGTGTATCCAATTGGTGTTCAAAGTCTTAAGATTTGATGTGGGTAAAATAAAACATAAAAATATAAGAGAATGTTTTGTATTTTTTAATAAATGTATAAATGAATAATAAGGAGGTAAAAAATGGAATTTAGAAAATCTACAAAAAATGATGTGCCTAAAATAATGAATATTGTCAAACAAGCACAAAATTATTTTAAAGAGCAAGGTATAGATCAGTGGCAAAATAATTATCCCAATGAAGAAGTCATAAATGGTGACATAGAAAATGGAGATAGTTATGTAATGTTAAAAGATGATAAAGTTGTTGCAACGACTGTAATATCTTTTGATAAGGAAGAAACTTATGATAAAATTTATGATGGAAAATGGCTTAGCAATGGCGATTATGCTGTAATTCATAGAATTGCAGTGGACAATACTTATAAAGGGCTAGGTCTTTCTCACAAAATAATAAAGTATACAGAAGATAAATGTAGGGAAAATAATGTTCACAGTATAAAAGTGGATACCCACGAAGAAAATATACCTATGCAAAAGTTGCTTACTAAAAATGGATTTGAGTATTGTGGAATAATTTATTTAGAAGATGGCGGCAAAAGAGTAGCCTTTGAGAAAAATTTCTAGAAAAAAGAAACTTAATTAAAGAAAAAGGATAATACATAATTCAACTGTTATCCTTTTTGTAATATTAACTAAGGATAGGTTCACATTCTTTCATATCTTTTGATTTATCCTTATTTTTTACAGATTATTTCCTTTGATGATGGAAGTTTTTTGTTGCAAAAAGCTAAATAAACTATAATTATGACAGGTGATAAATACTGTAATATAGTTGCAGTGGCTGCATTACCATGAAGTATAGCTGCAAAATAAGTATATTGAACACCTAACATACCATTTTTAATAAAGGAGAAGATTATGAAGCCTTACAGTATGGATGGTTCAATAATTTATTGTATTTTGAAAAATGATACTAAGTGGCAAAAGGATATTTTACAAAATCTTGAGGAGATTTATAAAGAGTATACACAAAGGAGTATTGGATTTGAACTTTAGATACTTACTCTTTTGTTTAGTATATGGAACATGATGGTTAGAAATTATTTTGTATCTTTTTCCAATGATAATGTAATTTACAATACATCTCGCATAAAAACTATTATAAACTATGTTCATAATCACTACAGTGAAAAAATTAATTTGGATGATATAGCTTATAAGTGTGGTTTTGCCAGTGCAAGTTATTTTATTGAAAAATTTAAATTGCAAACGGGAATGTCACCTTTTGTTTATAGAAAGAAAAAATTTTAAACTATTCTATTTTGGTGTTATAATATTATGATAAAGAAAATGACATGATATAAAAAATAAATTTATCATATATAATTAAGTTTAAATTATGAAAAACTAAAGAAAAGAGGTAGAAATTTGTCAACAGATAAAAATATTTTAAAAGACATAAACAATTCCTTACAGTGGCACTGTGAAGCAAATTTCACAAAAGATTATCATAAAACTGTAAAAGCATTAGTTAATAAACTAAAGAAAAACAAAGAGTTTTCCATGGATGGTGGAAAATATTTAGGATGGGTAGGCGGACTACTTTATGTAGTTGGAGAAGATAGTAATTTATTTGATCCAAACAATGTAAAATGTGACAAGCTTTATTATTCAAAAAGTGAAGTGGCAGAAGGCGTTGGCATAAGTGCAACTACCATGAGAGCTAGAGCAAATGATATTAGAGAAGCACTGCCAGAAGGTAGCAAATTTGAGGCAGACATTACTTATGTTTATAATGATAATTTTGAGTCTCATTTAGGCAAAAGTATAAATCATATGAATTTTTCAGATATAGAAAAATATCAAATTTATATGGAAAAAGCCATGAATTCTCAATTTTATGAAGAAACTATAAATTATTTACAAAAAGCTGTAGATGAAGCTCAAAAAAATGATGATATGAATGCTTATTTTAATTTAAGAAATGATTTGGCTTATGTTTATTTTGTAAATTATGATTATGACAAAGCTATAAATGAATACGAAGATTTGCTTAAATATGATGAGGACGATAAATTACAAGTGAGATTTAATTTATCAAACTTACTTCTTCTAAATAAAAGATATGAAGAATTTGAAAAATTGATGAAAGATAGCGATAAAGATACTTTTATGGCATATACAAAAGCACTTTATTATTTTGCAAAAGAAGATATGGAAAATGCCAGCAAGTTTATAAAAATGGCCTTTGATGCCAACATTCATGTGCCAAAATATTTATTGGATTTAGAAATAATAGAAGAAATTCCATCAAAATATGAAGTGGGTGATGAAGGTGAGGCTATGAATTACTATGAAATGACTAGCAACACTTGGATAAGTGTGGACAAATCTTTATACTGGATTTTAGATGAGTATTTTGATTATATGAAGAAAAATAAGATAAAAACTGATTTTAAAAAGAAAGATGTCAAAAAAGAAGTTGATGCAATTTACGAAATGATAAATGGCTAGCAATGAAAATGGCAGATTCATAAATTTATGAATCTGCTATTTTTATAAAAATATTTTATGAAATTAGCCTAATCCATTGCTAGAACTATATTCAACGTTGGTGTTATCTTGTGTATTTACTTTAAGATTTTTTATTATTTCCTTTAAACTTTTATGTTCTCCAAGGGAGTTTTCTTTTATTAAAGGAGAATCTATTTTAAAAATCTCATCAGATTCTCTTTCACTTAGTGGTAAATTTTCAACATCAAAAGTTTTTACAACTTTACCATTTGCTATAATTTCTCTTTTGGTAACTTCACCTGTACTAGAATTTACATAAATATTATTGCTTTCATCGAAATATTTTATTAAATTAGCCTTTGAATCTATTTTTGCTTTTTTCCAATCTCTATAAATTCCATCTACAAATTCTTCTTGAAAATATCCATCAATCATAGATTTTTGCATAAGTTCTTTGTTTTCATCAACAGCATTTTTGGGTGGTAAGGTTTTTAGTAACTCAAATTCATACTTACCATTTGTTTCAGATTGGGATAATGTCAAGAAAGTAGCACCATAATCAGTGGTAATAGTCCTATCTACAAGTAGTCCATTTTCATCAAAAAAATCTACTCTTTCGCTGCCGTTACTTCTATTTCTGTATATATCCATAGTAGTTTTATCGCTAGATGTTAAGATTACATGTTCTATTCCTTTTTTGTTTATTAAGTTATTATAGGCCTGTACAACTTCTTTTCCATCAACAGTTGTGACTTTTTCGTTGGCACTTGCTAAAGCAAATCCAGCTAATGATAATACCCCTATCAACGATATCCCTATTATATATTTATTTATCTTCATATTAATTATTTCCCCTTTAAAATTAAGCGTTATGTGATTATTATAGCAGAAATTGTATTTTATATTAATTTTTATGTATAAAAATTAAGCTATCAATGAATTATGATAAAATAAAATGAGAGATAAAATTTAAAAGATAGAGTGGGGAATTGTTATATATTGTGGAGAATTTATACATTTGATAATATAGATGTATAGACTAAAATAGATATATTTAAGGGGATAGACAAATGATAAAAGCATTAATATTTGATTTAGATGGTTTATTAATTGATAGCGAGATAATTTCATATAAAATCTATAAAGAAATATTGCAACAGTTTGGGCATAACTTCTCTATTGAAGAATATGTTCAAAATTTTAGTGGAAAAACAGAAGTTAAGAATATTACAAACCTAATAGATACATATAGTTTACCTTGGACTGTTGAGGAAGGATTAAACAATTTTTCTAAAATTGAAAATAAGTTTATTGATTAAGGGATAGAGCATTGACTATATTAAAGCAACATAACATTATAGGATATTTTGATGAATTTGTATTTGGTAATGAGGTTGAAAAAGGCAAACCAAATCCAGATATTTTCTTAAAAGCTTGTAAAAAGCTTTCAGAAAAACCAGAAGAATGCTTGGTTTTAGAAGATAGTGAAGCTGGAATACAATCAGCATGTTCAGCTAATATTCCATTGATATGTATACCAGATATGAAAGTTCCCAATCAGCATTATTTGAATATGGCAAAAGAAGTATTATCTTCATTGGAAGAAGTTATTTATTACTTGTAGAGTAGATTTGCACAGGAGTTTATAATAAAGTGGGAAATTTTAGAATAACAGCAATGGCTAGAATTTTATATTGTATGATTTTAAGGTGATTTGAGGAGATGTTTTAAATACATATTGAAAATGATATAATATAAATTAAGTCGCAATTGTTGTATAATGCGAAGTAACAATACTTCTGATACTATATAAATAAATAAGATTTTTAGGGAGGTAAAATATGCCTAAATATAAGATTCTAATGCAATATTCAGATGGAACAAACGAAGAGCAGGATGAGGTTTTTGATACAGAAGAAGATGCAGAAGAATATGCTAATTATTTAGTTAGTTGCAATGAAGAAGGAGCAGAGATTTTAAATTTATCAAATCCAGGTGATTATCCACTTGACGATTATGAAGCGCCTGATTTTGAAATAGTAGAAATAGATGACTAAATTTCAAAAGGAGATGAAGTTTATGAGTAAAATATCATATTCAGAAATTTATGAAAAAGCTGTAGAAAAATCAAATACAATGTGCTGTCCAGATTGCCAAAGCGAAAGTTCATTGAAATACGCTGATGATGAAGTATTAGTTTGTGAAAGCTGTCAATACTCAATTGATGCAGTAGATTTACAATCTGAATGGCAGAATAAAATTGAAATTGAAGAAGGATTTTATGATTAATTATGTTTTACTATAACTATAAATAAGTTAAAGATATACCCATAAATTCCAATTTATAGAGAATAATATTAATATAATATGACCTACTTTAATCAATTAAATAACTACACATAAGCATTTTGAATACGAAGGTATGGTTATTTTTGTAATATAATTATCACGAAGTAAGCTAACATACCCTTTTTTAAAATAAAAGCACCTACAGGTGGTTTATATCTTAGACTGATCTAGTCTAACTATAGAGTTTATAACCTTTATCAAAAGGTATCATGAAATGTGCCGTATATATGGGAACACTATATTACATATAGTGTTCTCTTTTTATAGAAACATAACGAATAAGTACTTTCTCTCTTAATTCTACCAGTCTTTTTTCTGTCTTCCTAAAAAAGCGGTCCCTCAGGATCTCTTTTCTTTGGGTGTGTCCTGTACCTATCTAAACTCCACTACTCTTACTTATTTCTCTTTCTACATAGATAAGCGTAAATACAAGCCAATACCACCTCTATATCCACTGAAATGTACTGGATAGGTGGTAATGCTTGCGGTTGTCCGAATCTACCCTTTTAATAATTTACTTATTAGAAAGTATCACGAAATAGCTTTGATAGTAATAAGATATTTATAAAAAGTACTATGAGAGTAATGTATAAGTCTGTTTGAAATAAGTTCGGTAAATATATAATATTAAAATTTGGTTTAAAAGTTAGAATAAATCATGATAAAAAATGGAAATGATTAATGTAATAATGCTACAATTATATAAATAAATATATAATATCATAATTCATATCTTAGTATAATTCTACTTATATTATAATGAAACTTATATTGCAAATGATTAAATACATCCTTAGATGTTAATAATTGCAAATACTACATAATAAAAAATTACTAATATAATGAGGTGATTAAGAAATGAATATAGAATTATATGATAAGATAGAAAATGATTTTAAAGGGGGAGATCATATGGCAGTATTAGCTAAGGACAAGGTATTTAGTGTTAGTGTTAAGGAAGTAAATGCGAAAAAGTTTATAGAGGAGACAAATAAAAATAAAATAAGTGAAGAATTCTTGCAAAAATGTATAAAGTCAGCACAACTTTTTAAGGGGAAAAAATAGTATAAGTTATGGGGAAAATTACAGCTAAAGAAGAAAAAAAAACTATACATAAATTCAACCCTAAAATCGTATTATATTCTTCGGAATATAATAAATTAACTACTGGATTTAAATGTGGGAAACCTATTTTTGATGAGTATTTATGTGAACAAGCATTAGAAGAGATGTCTAGTGGAGATGGAGTAACATATATAATATTAGATGAAGATGAAAATGTATTAATAGCATATTATACTATTTCAACATCAACAGTACACTTTGTAGATATGTATGACTATGAAGATGAAGAGATTCCAGAAGAGAAAAAGAGAAAGCATTATTCACCAATTAGTTCTGTTATTATAAATATGTTTGCTGTAAATAGTAAGTATCAAGATTGTATCTATAAAGGTGAGATAGTTTCAGACCTAATAATCCAAGCAATTATTGGAAGGATATATAATATGAGTACGAGTATAATTGGTGCAAAGATGATTATTTTGTGTTCTGTACCAGATGCAGTTGATTTTTATAAAAGAAATAATTTCAAAGAGTTACCACCTGAATTAACTTTATTTGACCATATAGATTTGAGTGGTAATAAAGCTATGTATTTAACCCTACATTGTAGTGGTCAATAAATCATAAGTAAAGGTTATGTTAGCTAACTTTGTGATTAATCATATGTAATATTATTAAATTCGTAAACTTAATATATTACGAAGTAATGTAAAATAGAAAAATAATAAAAGGGGATAAAAATGATTACTGAGAAAATAACAAGATTTAAGTTTTTTGTATGTGTAAGTATAATTTTAGCTACTATAATGGGAGTGTATGCTCAAGATATTGCCTACTACATAGTGGAAAATTCTCCTAATACTACACAAATATATTTGAATTTGATGACAATTTTAACAGTCTTAAGTGTAGGGCTGTTTGTTGTAACACCAATAGGGATATATATTTTCAATATTTGTAATGGCTATGAGCTGGGGATAGGTTAAAAATTTTATAGCAAAGCAAAGTAGGAGAAATCTCCTACTTTTTTTGAGTAACGGACGAAGTGTTTATCGACATTTTTCCAAGTGTTGTAGTCTGGCAGATACATGTGATGAACTTGCAGCTTGTTTATTTTGCGAGTGACCTTTTTACCTCCAATTTATAAAAAGTGTGCAAATTCCAAGGAATTCACACACTTAGGGGGAACTTATCCCATTTTATTAATATTATGAGATAGCTCATTTATACTATCTGTCAAAGCCTGAAGTTTGCCCTCAATTCTCACCAAAAGATACAGGGAGATTGCAATGGGAAAGCCAAGATTTGCCACGATAGTTTGGAAATTAGCCATAAAAATCACCTCAGTCTTAGACCACAAGGTCGTACTCAGTGATAGTAGAACCCACCACTTTGGCAGATACACATTCAGCTATGTCATATCCCTTTGGTTGGAAGATGTTTTTACTTTTTATAAGGTTCATGGCGTCTATTATTTCCTGTTCTTGCAAGTTAGCCTTTGGGTCGTCAACTGTTATAGAAAAGCTATTACCCAAAGTATTTTTAAAGACCATGACAAGTTTATTTTCTTCCATAATTTAACCTCCTTAAAATTTTTATTCAGATAAAGATGAGTTATCCACTCTGTTAGTAGCACTTAAAGTGTGCTTTTGCAAATCAACTATTGCATTTACAACAGCCATTATGTCGTCATTTGATGCAGTGGACTTTATATTAGTTAAAGTCTTAGTTTTTATAATTCTGTCTCCGTTTACATCTGCACCGTGGTCAAGTTTTATTTTTACAGAAGTGGCATTTGGTGTGGAAATTACAGCCATAATATTACCTCCTTTTTTATTTCTTATTTATATAATAAATCAAAAAACTTATATGTAGTTAACAAGCGTTTGAACAATCTATTTGCAAAAAATATATTCTAAGTGACCAAACATACGTATCTAAAGATGTGCTACCATATTAATATAAATAAAATTTAGGTGGTGTATAAAATGAAAAATAAGTTTTATGTTACCGACGAATTAAAGAGAATCAGATTAGAAAAGGGATTATCAAGAAGTAAACTTAGTGAAAATACTGATGTTTCACCAAAGACTATCCAAAGAGCAGAAAATGGCAAGAAAGTAATGCACTATTGCATAGAAAAAATAGCAAAGGCGCTGGGCGTAGATGAAAGTGTTTTAATTGATGATAAAAGGGAGGAAGTAATCATAGGAGAAAATGTTGAATTTTTAGAATAATTAAAAGGAGGCAAAGAAAATGGCAAAGAAATATTTTTGGTTGAAAATACAAGAAGAGTTTTTTAGACAAAAAGAAATAAAAGCCCTTAGAAAAATGGAAAAAGGACCACTATACATTCTTATTTATCAAAAAATGCTTGTTTATTCTTTGCAAAACAACAGCAAAATATATTTTGACAATGTGGAAGATAGTTTTGAAGAAGAAATAGCTTTGGTAATTGATGAAGATGTGGAAGATGTGAAAGAAACGCTATTATTTTTAAAAAGAACAAATCTTATAGAATATGTAAGTGCTGATGAAATGGAATTGTTGCAAGTGCAAGAGTTAACTGGTGAGGAAAGTGACTCTGCTAAACGTGTGAGAAAACACCGTGAAAATAAGAAAAAGGATAGTGAAAAAGCAAAAAAGTCTAAAGAAGAAAGTTCTAAAGAAGAAAATTTAGACTGTAACGCCACTGAAACTTCTTGTAACAAAAATGTAACGCTAGAGAAAGAGAAAGAATTAGAATTAGATAAAGAAATAGAGCAAGAGTTAGAGCCAAAAATAAAAGATAGCCAAGTTGTATCTTTGGCAAGTGTGCACCAAGGCAATGAGAATCTAAAAAAAATAACTAAGCTTTATGAGCAAAACATAGGACCTATTTATCCAGCTAATAGACAGTGGTTTATTGAAATTTGTGATAAAATTGATTGGCAACTCTTTGAAAGAGCTGTGCAAATTTGTATAGATAATGGCCATGTTACGCCATCTTACTTGAAGGGAATTATCAGAAGATGCATAAGCGAAAACATCAAAACTTTGGACAAGTTCAATGCTAAAAGAATGGAATTTATAAATAGCAAGTCTCAAAAAAGTGAGAAAAAACCTGCTGGTAAATTTGCTAAATACAATAATTTTGTCAAAGAAGAGATCATTGACGAAGAGATGCTAAAAGAAATTGAGATGATGGAAGCTGAGCTAGGCGTTAGTTAGGGGGGATTTTTATGGATAAAAAACTTATGGAAAGAGTGCAAAAACTCATGAAAGAAAGCACTGTCAAAGACAACTACAACTGCCCAAAATGCAGGGATTTGGGATATACTTTTGAAATGGGAGAAGATAACAACGAAATTGCCGTGCCCTGCCAATGTTTAAGCAAAAAAAGAGCAGTGGAAAATCTTAAAAAATGCGGTCTTAGTGATGTTTTCAAGAAAAAGACTTTTGAAAGTTACAAAACTTTGACAACAAGTCAAATAGCAGCAAAGCACAAATCACTAAAATACTGCAAAGGTGATTTTCAAAATAAAAAATCAATCATACTTTCGGGAAGATGTGGCACTGGCAAAACGCATCTAGGCATTGCCATCATGCTAAATCTCATAGAACAAGGGGTAAACTGCAGATATGTGGAATACAACAACATGATAATTTCCCTAAAACAGTCCATCATGGACGAGCTAAATCACCTAAAGGAAATGGAAAAGCTATTAAATCCACGCGTCTTATTCATTGACGATTTTCTAAAGGGAAAAACAACAGATAGTGATTTAAATTATATTTATAGAATTATCAACTCCAGATATTTATCAAACAAACAGCTTATAATTTCCACAGAAAAATCCATGGAAGAAATACTCAGCTGGGATGAGGCTGTTGGCAGTAGACTTGTGGAAATGGCAGGCGAAAATATCATATATTTTGATGAAAATAGTTTAAACTACAGATTAAAATAATAAAGGAGGAAAAATCATGACAGTGAAAATGGAAGATATATCTGAAAATCTCCATGGACTTATAAAAATCATAGGCATGGAAAACTTCTTAAAAGTATCAAAAGCACTGGGCGGCTCCAGTATATACATACCCATCTACAAAAATGTACAAATGGCAGAGAGAAATCGACAAATCACAAAGGAATACAACGGAAAAAACACCAAAGAACTGAGCAAAAAATACAATTTAACAAAACAACAAATAGAAAAGTTGGTAAGGGAAAAATAGAATTTACAAATAAAATAAACTGAATTACCATAAGATTGTAAGGGGTGATGAGATGAAAAAACACATGGGAGAAATAGGATTATTCACCATAGCAATCATATGGGGAAGTGGTTTTATTGGTACAAAATTAGCACTAGATGGAGGCGTTAGAGCAATACAAACTTTGACAGTGAGATTTTTTGTGGCTAGCTTAATTTTAGGAACAATATTTTTCAAAGAAATAAAAAAGAACATTAGCAAAGAATCTCTAAGAAGTGGAGCCTTGCTTGGTGTATTTTCTTTTATAGGATTTTCTATGCAAACTATAGGACTTGTATACACAACTATATCGAAAAATGCCTTTATCACAGCAGCAAATGTGGTCATAGTGCCCTTTATAGGATTTATTTTATATAAAAGAAAGCTGGACAAAATCGGAATTATAAGTAGTTTCATAGCACTTTTGGGAATTGGAATTTTGTCATTGCAAGCAGATTTTTCTGTCAATTTGGGAGACGTATTAACATTTTTATGTGCCTTTGGTTTTGCTTTTCATATATTTTTCACAGGGGAATTTACAGCAAAATACAACGCCTATGTACTGACAGTTACGCAATTTGTGGTGGCCTTTATATTATCGTCCTTACTGCAAATTTTCACAAAACAAGTGCACATAAGTGCCACACCTACAGGAATTATGGGTGCTTTGTATCTTGGTATATTTAGCACAGCCATAGCATTTTTGCTACAAACCATCTGTCAATCCAAGGTGGAACAAACAAGATCTGCTTTAATTTTATCAACAGAATCCTTATTTGGAACAATTTTATCAGTAATATTTTTGCATGAAGTGGTGACAATTAGAATGGTGGTGGGTTGTATGATAATTTTTACATCCATAATAATATCAGAAACAAAATTATCTTTTTTGAAAAAGAAAGTAGACTCTCCAGCAGAAGAAAGATAATAAGCTGATGATGAACCATCAATATAATGAAAAATGGTTCTGTTAGCTAGCTTTGTGATTAATCATATATAGTATAGTTAAGTTCGTAATTGTTGTAAAGTGTGAAATAAAGATGTGTAAAAATAATTTAGGACTTGATTTGGATGAGTTAAAAAATATAGCAAATAAATGTGATTTCATATTGAAACTCCATTGGATATAAATAAAGGCTATGTTTTAAAGAAATGTTAAAAATGGTACAATAATCGTAAGTATTTTTCGGAGGTGATTTGGTATTAAGAATGGAGATCTATACGAAATATTCCAAAGTTACTCATACAGTCAGCTACAGGAATTGTTTAAAAAAGCAAAAACTAAAGAGGAGCAAGACTTTTATATATCATTATCAAACATACTACTTCAAAAACAACAATCAAAAGTATGTCAAATAGGCAGTATAACTCCTGCTGAACTAAAAGAAATCGAAGAATTAGATAGACTTGAGTGGCAGGACGATATAATAGAGAAAGTACAACAAGAAGCACAAGAGAAATTCCAAGAAAAATTAAAAGAACAAAAAATAAATTCTGCTAGAAATTTACTTGATGTTTTAGATGATGAGACAATCGCAGATAAAACTGGATTAGATATTAATTTTATTAAATCATTAAGAATGTAAGTAGAAAAGTGAACAATAGTTATATATTATAAAACAGAAAGGTTACTAATATGAATAAAGATTTAATGATAGAAAAAACTAAATCATTTGTTAAAGATAAACTAGAGCATGAAGGTAGTGGTCATGATTGGTTTCACATAGAAAGAGTATATAATTTAGCTAAATATATAGCACAAAAAGAAAATGCAGACTCTTTTATTGTTGAAATGTCATCACTATTACATGATATTGATGACTGGAAATTTTCAAATACCAATGATACAAAAACCACAGTTACAGAAAACTTTTTAAAATCCATAAATATAGATGATCAGTATTTTAAGAAAATAATTAAAATAATACAAACTATATCTTTTAAAGGTGGAGTTGTTGATTCAACACAACATACTATTGAAGGAAAGGTAGTTCAAGATGCAGATAGATTAGATGCTATAGGTGCTATAGGAATAGCTAGAACATTTACTTATGGGGGGAGTAAAAGTAGAGTAATATATGATCCAAACTTGAAGCCTATAGATTTTAAGTCCTTAAATGAAGTTAAGAATTCACAAAATCATACAATAAATCATTTTTATGAAAAGTTATTAAAATTAAAGGATTTAATGAATACAAATACAGCAAAAGAAATAGCCCAAAAAAGACATAAATTCATGGAAGATTTTCTAAAGGAGTTTTATAGTGAATGGAATTTTAATTAACAATATTTATATAATACGAACTACTTACAACAAATTAAATAACCATACCTGAGTAATTTTAATTTTTAAATACTAAATTAAAATTGTTTTTTTACAAGATAACATAATCATTAGGTAAAATTACAAATAGAAAATTATAAAGGGGGAAAATTTATGAAAAAGTTCAGCAAAATAATAGGGATTTTTATTTTAATGAGTATATTTTTAGTAGGATGCAATTCTAACTTAGATAAGAAATCTACTTCATTGAAAGAAGTTAATATATCCTCAATAAAGGACAACAACTATTTTACTACCACACCAAAAGAAGAGTTGGAAAATAAAGCATTTTTGGTAGAAAATTCATCTGACCAATATATAGTATTTTACAAAATGAATATTGATAAAGAAAATGTATCTTGTGATGTGAAAAATTCCATCTTGCAAATTAATGTGAAAACTTCCGGTAATGCAGAAAATACATATGCATACAAAATCATTAATCCAAAAGAAAAAAATTACGAAAGTATTAATTTAATAAAAGATGGAGAAGAGGTGGCTTTTTCATCAGTTATTAATGTTGATTAAAAAACTACTTTTCTGTAAAGAATTAGATATAACTAAAGTAGTTCAAATATCTAAATAGAAGCTATATAGATGATGAAAACTTAGAAGAAAAAGGATGCCTAATATTATACCAAAAACAGATATAAAAGCTATGATAAAAGATTTAGAAAAGAATGAACTTAGAGAGTTAATTTCAGTGGTTCAAGAAGTATTAAGTAGTTTATTTAATTTTTCTGAAATTAGAGATAATGTTAAAGAAAGTAGATTTTCTAATGGATACGAATGTCCAAAATGCCAATGTAAAGATGTGAATAAAAATGGAAAATCTAACGGAAGACAAAGATATATCTGTAAACACTGTCGTATAAGTTTTGATGAGTTTACTATGTCTCCATTCTCTAATACAAAATTAGGCTTAGATAAATGGTTAAAATATTGTGAACTAATGATATTAGGACTTTCTATAAGAAAATGTGCCAAAGAAGTCGGTGTAGGTGTTAAAACCTCTTTTTATATGCGTCATAGGATACTTAATGTAATCAATTTATCATTAAAAAATGATAAAGTTGAAGGTATAGTTGAAGTTGATGAATACTTTGTTAAGGAATCTTTTGAAGGGAATCCACTCTAAAAGCGCTACGTTTATGATGCCTAGAGAACCTAGAAAAAGAGGTAAAGGTAAACATGATAAAAAGAAAAGAGGAATATCAAAGCAACAGATATGTATAGGAACAGCAATTGATAGAAATGGAAATATCATTATGGGTGCTATTTGTAATGGAAGAATTACAACAAATCAAATAGTTAGCTTCTTTGATAATAAAATATGTAAAGATGTTACTTTTGTGTGAATTCACATAAATCATATATAGGAATAAAAGATACGTTAAATATTGAGTCAAAACAAGTTCCTAGAGGTAAATCAGTGATAGATAGTGTTTACCACTTGTAACATATATAAATGCTCTTCATAGTAGCTTTAAAAGATGGTTAATGCCATTTAATGGGGTTTCTACAAAATATATTAACAACTATTTAGCTTGGTTTAAATTTCTTCAATTAAGTAAGAAAAATAAAATGGTTGACAGAATCAAAGATATGCTAGTGAATGTTGCTACCAAAGAAACACTTATAACGAGAGCTACTATTAGACATAGACTTATTGAACTAGTTTAAAATAATGAATTATTTTACTATTGGAAAGTAAATTCATATTATCTATAATAAATAGCGTAAATTTCGTAAATGTTATATATTATAATAAAAAGATATTTTTAAGGAGATTTTTATGGGGGTAAAATTTAAATTTACAGTAGAAGATTATGATGCTATATCATTTATATTAGGTAAAATGATAAAAAAAACAAAGTTACTAGATACAATAGCATATGTAGGGATATTAATATCATGGATTTGGCTTGTTTATTCTTGTTTATCTAAAAATAATACCAAGTCCGCAATTATATATAGTGTAATTATTTTTATAATAGCTGGTGTCTATGCTTACTTAAGTAAAGAGTCCATGCAAAAAAAAATAACACACATAAGGAATGCTCGATTATTAAAAAAGAAAAGATATAAAATATATATTTCTGAACAACAAGTAGAGTTAAAAGAAAATACAATTACTCATACTATTTTAAATAAAAAACTTGTAATAAAAATAAACACTGGTTCAAACATAATAATTAAAGAAAATTATATTTTTATTTATAGTGATACAAAAAAAAGACTTTTAAATTATGACATGTCACTTAAAGCACCATGTATAGTTATCCCAAGGTCAGTATTTAGCTCTTTATGTGAAGAAAAAGAATTTATAAAAAATATAACTGATAATATAAATAGAGTAAAAGAAAGTTAAAACTTTTTATCTAGGGGGAATATATGAAAATAAACAAAAAAATTATAGTAGCTATGTGTTTAGTATCAATTTTAAGTGTAGGATGTGGCAGTATAAATGAAGAAAACAAATCTAATGAAAGAGTTGAAAATATAGAAAATCACATACCTTATATAGATAAAAATAATGATGAAATTGATAATTCTATCATTAATGAAAGATATGAAAATGTAAAAAAAGAAGACTTAACTTATGA
>USRS01000046.1 GCA_900557165.1 uncultured Clostridium sp. | reverse complement strand
AAAATGAGAGCATAGCTCTCACCCTTTTGGTTCGTAATATATAACAATTACGAACAAAATGGATAGGAGCATCTGCTCCTATTTTTTTTATTGCATTATGATATTTCAAAAGATAGATAATCGTGTATTAAAGAGATACTAATGTATTTCAAATTTAAATATCTACTATATATATTAACAAGATACAAAATTAAAAAATATTATAAAAAAATAAGAAATATGTTTACATTTTATAATTTTATTAGTCTTATTATTATAGGGACCTATAAAATATAGAAAGGAGTATATATGGGTAGTGACAAAATTATTGACTTATATGAAAGGCAATCAAAAATAATTATTTATTATCTTATGAAAAATGGATGTTGTTTAGAAGATGCTCAAGACATAGCGCATGATAGTTTTATTAAGGCTATTAAGTATATTGATGGAGTAGATTGTGATAAAGTTTCCTCATGGTTATTTAAAGTAGCCATGAACACATATAGAGATTACATGAGAAAGAAAAATAAAATTAACTTAGTTTCTATAGATAATGAAGAGCTTTATATTCATCTTATAGATGAAAGTGATATTGTACTTGATTATTTAAAAAAGGAAAAATCTAATGCAATACTTTCAATTTTAAATAATATGAAAGAAGAATATAAATCTATTTTAATACTTAAATATGATATGGAATTAAGTTATAAAGAAATAGCTTTATTATTAGGAACTAATGAAGATGTAATTAAGACTTATATGTATAGAGCAAGAAATAAATTTAAAGAAGAATGGAGAATGATTAATGAGCAAGTTTGATGACTTTAATAATAATTTTAATGACAATGAAATAAAAAAGGCTATAAGAAAGGGAAAAAGAAAAAGTTTAATAAGGAATACTATTATAGCTTTAGTTATATCAGCAATAACAATAATTTTAGCTATAGTTATTAATAATATAGTTTACATAAAATCATCTAATGAAGTTATGAATAAAATTGATGTAAATATTGAAAGTACAGTACCAACAGGATATGTTAGCAAATCAAATTATACACAAGGATTTTTAGGTGGAAGAGTTGACTATACTGTTTCAAAAAAAGTTGGCGACAGAGTTGTGCATTTAGACACAAAAAGTGAATTTTATGGAATTAATAAACCATTAACAGGATATGGGTTTCAATATGCAGATAGTACTGATTCTGAGTGGAATAGAATTAGTACTTGGGAAGATGGGTATAGAAAAATGTTATTTTTCCACCCAAATATAAATTATAAAAAATATCCAAATGATTTAAGTACTATAAATAATATATCAGATGATAAAATAATTGAAATGGCAATATCTTTAGATAAAGGTTATAGTAAGGATGAACTTGCAGATATAGCATTTGATATGAGGAATATAAATACAAAATGGATATGGTTAGATACCTTTAGTCAAGCTCAAATGAATGAATTTAAAGAAGAAGTAAAGAGCAATAATCCAAAGTCATGTGGAATAATAGAATCACAGGTGAGAGGTATTAATTATAACTATAATAATGGGAATATATATTCAGGAATTACAGATATTAATGGGATATATAATTCCTGGTTTGAGTATTTAAGGGATGGAAATGAAAATAATATAACTAGTGAAATAAATAAAAAACTATACGAACAATTAATTAAAGATGGCAAAGATAATGCTAGTAATGTTAAAATATTAGGATTTATAGTTGAAGGAACTAAAGAGGAGTTAAATGAGCTTATTAATAAGCCATATATAAAAGCATCAACACTTGGAGTTGCAATAGATTCATTGTATTAATTTTAGGAACCCTTTATGAGAGTAAAAATATTTAGATTTTATGTGTTGAAGAGTATATTTATAATTTTAATATAATACGAATTACTTACAACAAATTAAACAATCATATCTTAGTGATTTCAATAAATACTAAGATATGGTTGTTTTTTATTTGGGAATTTTATTTAGTTAAATCTAAAGTTATATATTGGCCATAAACATATCCAGTAGTGTTTTTATAATTTATTTTATACCAACCATAAGTAGTTTTTGATAATATAGTAACTTTATCATTTTTTTGTAATTTACCAAGTTTAGTATAAGAAGTAGAAGCTCCTTTTCTTACAAAAACAGCACTATTAACTGTACCAGTTGCAGGGTATTTAAAGTCATCTTCAGTTTTGTTTAAGTTTATATATTGACCACAAACATAACCATAACCTTTGTTAAATTTAACTTTATACCAGTTGTTAGAAGTTTTAGCAACGATAGTAACTTTAGCATTTTTCTTTAAAGAACCAAGTTTATCGAAAGTAGTATTAGCACCTTTTCTTACATAAACAGCATGGTTAACAACACCAGTGGCACTAAGTTTTTCTTCTTTGTAATTATTGTTGTTGTCATCAGTTTTGTTTAAGTTTATATAGTCTCCGCAAACATATCCATAATCAGTGCTGAATTTAATTTTGTACCAGTTGTTAGAAGTTTTAGCAACAATGGCAACTTTGATATTTTTCTTTAAAGAACCAAGACTTTCAAAAGAAGTACCAGCACCATTTCTTACATAAATAGAATGATTAGTAACACCAGTGGCATTAAGTTTTTCTTCTTTGTAATTATTATTGTTGTCATCAGTTTTGTTTAAGTTTATATATTGGCTATAAACATAAGCATAACCTTTGTTGTATTTAACCTTATACCAACTATTAGAAGATTTAGCTACGATATCAACTTTTGTGCCTTTTTTTAAAGTTGCAAGTCTAGCATAGCTCGTACCAGGACCTTTTCTCATAGATACATTAGAAGTTACTGTACCAGTAGCAGTAAATGGATTGTCTTTAATTACTGCAGCATAAGCAGCTTCTATAGTATTTCCATTGTAATTTGATAAATTTGCCATAGATACTCCACCTACACAAATAGCAGTAGATAATCCTGTGACAATTATTTTTTTTAAAACATTAAATTTCATTATAAATACCCCCTAAGATACCTAAGACTATTATTTAAGTCCCTTATTTTTTCAACAATATTATTCTAGCACTGAAGAATTATTTTTCCACAAAAATGATTAGATTGTAAACTATTAGTAACTATATTATGGCGAAAATACAATAAAAAATAGATAAAAAATAAAATTTATAAATACTTTTTGATATTATTAAAAATAAAAGAAATATTATATTAATTATTTAGTTAAAATACCAAAAATAAGCTATAATATTATTTATTGAATGATATTTGAATGAAATTAATAATAAAAGTCTTAATAAAATTAAGAAAGGAATAGATTATGAAAAGGACAATTACTATTGCATATAATAATTTGGATAAATCAATAGAAACTAAAAATATATTAGTAGAAAAATTGTTAAACTCTGACTTTGAAGTTAGTGAGCAAATAGAGGAAAATACAGAACTTATAATATCTATAGGTGGTGATGGATCTTTTTTACAAACAGTACATAAATTTGATTTTGTAGATATACCTGTAATAGCCATAAATACAGGGCACTTAGGTTTTTTTGCAGAACTTTCACCAGATAAGATAGACACATTTATAAATGCATATAAAAATAAGGAATATTTTATTCAAGAGGCGGAAACCATAGAAGCTAATATATGTACAGAGGATGAAAATATAAAATTAGATGCCATAAATGAAATTGTAATAAAAAATATTCAATCGAGAACAGTTCATTTAGATTTACAAGTTGATGGTATAAAAATAGAACATTTTAGTGGAGATGGAATGCTTATATCTACTCCTATGGGTTCAACAGCTTATAATTATTCAGCAGGAGGAAGTATAGTAGATCCCAATCTTAATTTATTACAACTGACTCCTATTGCACCAATGAATACTAATGCCTATAGATCTTTTACATCAAGTATAATTTTGCCCACAACTTCAGTTATAAGTATAAGTCCGGAGTTTGATTTTGAAAATACTATATTGATTGTTGCAGATGGTACTCAATATAAATTCACTAAAATTGAAGAAGTTAAAATTTATAAATCACATAAAAAAGTTAAATTACTAAGATTAAATGGATATGAATTTTGGAATAGAGTATCGGAAAAATTTTTATAAAAATAGCCTTCAATAATAAAACATCACTGAAGGCTATTTTAAAATAAAAACTACTGTAAAGTTAAGTTTATCTCTATTTAACATATTTATTTAAAAAATCATTAACTCTAGACCAATAAAGTTTTGGATTAACTAAGTCACTTTTAGCATGAGTAGCTCCCTTTATGGTCAATTTTTCTTTTTTTGAGCTTGTAGCATTATATAATTTATCCATCATATAATATGGCACAAAATCATCTTTATCACCATGTATAAATAAAATTGGTGTTTTAGAATGAGCAACTTGAGATATAGGAGAGGCTTCTTTTAAAGAATATCCTGCTTTAACCATAGTTACCATATTTGCTAAATCCATTACAGGGAAAGGTGGTAAATTAAATAGTAATTTTAGTTGATAAGAAAACACATCCCATACAGAAGTATAGCCACAATCGGCTATAATAGCTTTAACGTTAGACGGCAAATTTTCTCCGGAAGCAGATAAAACAGTTGCAGATCCCATAGATGTACCATGTAAAACTATCTCACTATTAGGGTTACCTTTGATAATTTTGTTAATCCAACTGATTATATCAAGTCTATCATGCCAACCCATACCAATATAATCACCTTGGCTTTTTCCATGAGCTCTAAGATCTGGAACTAAAACATTATATCCCATATCATAAAAATGCTTAGCTTTTGAACTTAATAAAGAACCTTCAGAAGTATATCCATGAACAACAATTGCCCACTTATTAGTTTTATTTTTGTTTTTTACTTCATAGGCATGTAATTTTAAATTATCAAATGAAGTTATGTAAGTGTCAGAATAATTCGAATTATTTAAAAGCCAATCAACATCACTTTTAACTTCAAGGTCGCTACTATCATCTTCTGATGCAAATATCATATCTTTTGGTGTATTTGGATTTAATGCAAGATTATAAAAATAATTACCTACAAAACCACCAATAGAAATGATACAAATCAACATTACTGCGAATATTTTAATACCAAGTTTTGTTCTTTTTTTCATAATCAATCTCCTTAAGAATATATAGAATATATAATAACATAGGTCAAAGGATTTAAGTGTGAATTATATGTGAAAATTTCAATTAGAAATTATATATTAAACAATTGATTTATTTATAATCATATGTCATAAGTTTGTAATAAGTCTTATCTATAATCGAAGTAGAATAAAGAAAAACTTATGTGGAGGTAAAATATGAGTATTTTAAAAACAATTAATTTAGTTAAAATGTATGGTCAAGAGCCAAACATAGTAAAGGCATTGGACAATGTAAGTATAGAAATAAATGAAGGAGAGTTTGTAGCCATAATAGGTACATCAGGTAGTGGAAAGTCAACTCTACTAAATATGTTGGGAGGATTAGATAAACCAACTAGTGGAGAAGCAATTATATGTAATAAGACAATTAGTAGATTAAATGATGAAGAAATGACTATATTTAGAAGAAGAAATATAGGATTTGTATTTCAAAATTATAATTTAGTACCAGTACTAAATGTATATGAAAATATAGTATTACCCATAGAATTAGATGGCTCAAAAATAGATACAAACTATGTGGACTCCATAATAAATACTTTAGGATTAAATGATAAATTAACTAATATGCCAAATAATTTATCAGGTGGTCAACAACAAAGAGTAGCAATAGCAAGGGCTTTAGCTACAAAACCTGCCATAATACTTGCTGATGAGCCAACAGGAAACTTAGATAGCAAAACTAGTATGGATGTTATAGGATTATTAAAAGTAACTAGTAAAAAATTCAATCAAACTATGGTTATGATTACTCATAATGAAGAAATTGCCCAACTTGCAGATAGGATTATAAGAATAGAAGATGGCAAGGTTGTCCTAAGGGGTGAGGAATAATGAAGTTTGAAAATAATAATAAAGAAGTAATAAAAAAAATTACTAATCGTTCTTTGAAATCTAATAAAATAAGAAATATATTTGTAATAGTTGCCATAGTATTAACAACTTTTATGATTTCATCTGTATTTAGTATAGGTCTTAATTTTGCAAAAAACTATAATACAATGAATTTAAGACTTCAAGGAAGTACTACCACAATAACTCTACAAAATCCAACAGATAATCAATTTAATAAGATAAAGGACTTAGGTTTATTTAATAGTGTAGGTAAAGAGATAAATGTAGGTAAGGTTTCTTTAGAAGATTTGGCTAAAAATAAAACGAAGATAGTTATAAAATACTATGATAAAGAAAGCTTTAAGAAACAAATAACTCCTTGCATAAGCAATATAAAAGGCAACTATCCACAAAAAGAAAATGAAGTTATGATGTCTAAAAAAGCATTGGATTTTTTAGGCGAAAGTAAAATAAAGATAGGAGACAAAATAAATATTTCATATAAGATAGGTTCAAAAATATATAATAAAGAGTTTATTTTAAGTGGATATTATACTGACTATTCTGTAATGGAGGATACAGGATATATGTTAGTATCTAAAAAATTTATAAAATATAATAAATTAGACTTAAATAGTAATACAACAATTCTTATGGATTTAAAATCCAAGTATAAAAATAGTGCCCAAGATATATTAAATAAAGAAATCAGGTTAAATAGCAACCAAAAGTTTTCTTATAATTATGATATATCTCAAGACTTAAGGGGTACTCTTTTATCAACTATTGCAGTAGTTTTAATAATGGTATTGTTCATAATACTTAGTGGATATTTATTAATTTATAATGTGGTATATATAGGCGTTAATAGAGATATTAACTTTTATGGATTATTAAAAACTATAGGAACATCACCGAAACAAATAAAGGAAATAGTAAGGGGACAGGTATTAAGACTTTCTTTAATAGGAATTCCTATTGGACTAATATTAGGACTTATTGTATCCTTTGGAATTGTTCCAATTACTATGTCCACTATATTTGCAGGTACACAAGCAAGTGCAATGCCAAGAGATGTATCTTTTAATCCCATAATATTTATACTTGCAACGCTATTTTCTTTATTAACAGTAATGATAAGTTGTAAAAAACCAGCAAAAATTGCAGGAAATATATCGCCAACAGAGGCTCTTAGATATACAGGAATTACTTCTAAAAAAACAAAGAAAAGTAGAAAAAGCACAAAAGGTGGAAAGCTTTATAAAATGGCTTGGTATAATGTATTCAGGGAAAAGAAAAGAGCCTTTGTAGTATTTTTATCATTATTTATGGGGATTATCACCTTCTTAAGTGTAAATACTTTTTTAAGTAGTATAAGTGTAGAAAATTATATTTCAAATTATGTTAAAAATGATTTTACAATACAAAATATAGGAAATGTGGATGATAAAATAGATGAGCAGTTTATAAAAGAAATAAAGAATATAAAAGGTGTAAAAAATATAAATATATCAAAAGCATCTAATTTACAGGTAGATATGAATGATGATATAATATTACCTGCATTAAAAAGTATATATGAAAGATATAACACAGGTGATGAAGAACTAAACAAATATTTAGAAAGTATAAAGAAAGATCCAGCTTTATTGAAGGCATCAGTAGTTGGCGTTGATGATAACCTTATAGATAAATTAAATGATAGCCTTAAAAATAAGATAGACGCGAAACGTTTCAAAAAAGGAAAAATGGCATTAGTAGATAGTTGGTACTATAATACTGATGTTTATAAAAAAATAAATGGAGACTTAACCATAAGAAATAGTAAATTAAATACTTCGTCAACATTTAATACACTTATGATTGATGATAATAAACAATTGCTACCATCAGGTCTTCCTGCTCCCTTAGGTATTCCTACCATATATATAAGTAATGAAGCTTTAGAAAAAATAGATAAAAATGCAAATATAAATCTATTGTATATAAATGTAGATAAAAAATATGAAGTAGCAATTAATAGTAAACTAAAAAGAATGAGTGATAAAAGGGGATTATCTTTTGAATCGAGAATTGAATCAACAGCAGAGTTTAAAAAATCTCAAATAGTGATGAATATATTAGGTGGTGGTATAGGAGTTATCTTAATACTAATAGGTATATTAAACTTTATAAATATTATGATAACAGGAGTAAACTCTAGATTAAATGAATTAGCAGTTCTTGAAAGTATTGGCATGACTAAAAAACAAATCAAAAAGATGCTAACTTTTGAAGGTTTATACTATGCTTTAATCACAACAACTTTTATATTAACTATAGGTATGGCTATTATTTATGTCATATCAGAACTTACAAAAAATATTGCTGATTATGCACAGTTTACATTCCCAACGCTATCACTAACATTTTTGATAATAATAATATTTGCAGTATGTTTAATTACACCAAGTCTTGTATTTAAAGTATCATCAAAACAAAGTATAACAGAAAGAATAAGAGAGATAGAAAAGTAGCATATTTAGGGGTTGGTAAAATGAATAAAATTTTAATAGTAGAGGATGATAAGATACTTAATCGTGGAGTAACTTTTGCACTAAAAAAAGAAGGTTATGATGTTATGTGTGCATATTCCAAAGAAGAAGGAAGAGAGGTTATCTTAAATAATAAAATAGATTTTTTGCTTTTAGATATTAATTTACCCGATGGCAGTGGTTTGGATTTATGCAAAGAAATAAGAGATACGGGTGATTTTAAAATAGTATTTTTTACGGCAAATGATACGGAAGAAGATATGCTAAAGGGATTTGAAAATGGAGCTGATGATTATATATCAAAACCTTTTTCCATAGAAGTATTAAAACGTAAAGTCAATGCCATGCTCAGAAATAAGCAAAGAGATGAAAGTATATTTGAATATAAAGATTTAAAAATTGATTTTGATAAGATGGCCGTATATAAAAATAATTTAGACATAAGTTTAAGTGTAACAGAATATAGATTGCTAGAATTGTTAGTTAAAAACAAAGGAAAAGTTATTACTAAAGAAATAATTTTGGATAAAATTTGGGATAGTAGGGGAAGTTTTGTCTATGAAAATACCTTAGCTGTAACTATAAGAAGGCTTAGAAAAAAGATAGAAGATGATGCTAAAAATTGCAAATATATAATTACAGTCTTTGGAATAGGATATACTTTTGGAGAGTAAATTATGAAAAAAGATTTTAATAAGATAAACAACATATACAAAGCTGTAATTATATTAATTTCAATTTGTTTAAATTTATATATATTATTTATTTTTAGAAATTTAGAATTATCCATTGTATTATTAATTTTTTGTATATTTGTAATAACAATATTTTTTATTCAAGAAAAAAGATATGAGGATTATATAAAAGATTCCCTACTAGATTTATCACAGATGCTACAAACTATTATAGATATGAAAGATGAAGAAGTATTTTCTACAATGGAAGATACAATATTTTCAAAACTACAATATCAAACTATAAAACTTACTAATATATTAAATGCAAAGAATAAACAAATGGAAAAGGAGAAAAATGAAATCAAATCATTAGTTTCAGATATTGCCCACCAACTAAAAACACCTTTGACTAATTTAAAAATGTATGGAGAATTTTTTAAGGATGAAAGCTTAAGTGATGAAGAAAGAAAAGAATTTAGTGAAATAATGAATTTATCCTTAGATAGGCTTACTTTTTTGATAGAAAGCATGATAAAAATGTCTAGACTGGAAAGCGGAGTAATAAATATAAGAAGTGAAATTAATGATTTAAATGACACCATAATACATGCAATAAGGCAAGTTCAAAAAAAGGCTATGGAGAAAAATATAGATATTGAACTTTTTGAAAAGGATAAAGTTAAAATTTTACATGATAAAAATTGGATTAGTGAAGCTATTTTTAATATTTTAGAAAATGGAGTAAAGTATACTCCTTCAAAGGGGAAAATAAAAGTAAGTATAGAAAGTTATGAAATGTTTGTAAGAATTGATATTGAAGATAATGGTATGGGAATAAAAGAAGAAGAGATTCCTAAAATATTTATGAGATTTTATAGGGGAAATAATGTTGGCAATACAGAGGGAATAGGTATAGGTCTTTATTTAACAAGGTGCATAATAGCCAAGCATGGTGGATATATACAAGTTATATCCAGTGAAAGGGGATCTAAATTTTCAGTATTTTTGCCTAATATATATGAACAATCCATAAAAAAATAAAAAAAATAAAAAATGATAATAATTATCATTTACAAATTATTTTCAGTATGTTACAATATAATCAAGTTGAAGGACAAAAGATATGTGTTTGATAATAAAGTGATTTATAATATAGCCATAAAAACACCTAAAATTATGACAATTCAAATAACACTAATCTTTTAATTTTTTAAACTTAACCTCTTAATTGTAAAAAAGAACTCGGGAGTCTGCACCCGAGTTCTTTTTTTAAGGAAATTTATATTTAAATTGGAAAAATAATTAAACTAATTGTTAATGAAAATCATTTACAATTAAAAAGATAGATGGTATAATAAACTTGGCTTTAAAAATTATCGCGGCAAATAATAATTTTTAAGGAGATTTAAGCAAATGGCAAAAATGATGGGACCAAGATTTAAACAATGTAGAAGATTAGGACTAAATGTATGTGGACATCCTAAAGCAATGGACAGAGCAGTGAAAGGAACTTCTAGAGCAGATAAAAAACTTTCACCTTATGGACTTCAATTATTAGAAAAACAAAGACTGAGAGCTTATTATGGAGTATTAGAAAAACAATTTAGAAATTACTACAAAAAAGCTGAGAAATCTAAAGAATCTACAGGTGAAGCTTTAATAAAAATGTTAGAGTGTAGATTAGACAATGTAGTTTATAGATTAGGTCTAGCAAATTCTATAAGACAAGCACGTCAAATGGTAGTTCATGGACATATATTAGTTAATGGGAAAAAGGTAGATATACCTTCATTCTCAGTAAGTGTTGGAGACAGAGTTTCTCTAAGAGAAAAATCTAGAAACAACGAAATGTTTAAAAATAACTTCCAAGAAAAATCACTAGTAGTATATCCTTATTTAGAAAAAGACGAAGAAAACTTTGCAGGTACACTTGTTAGAATGCCTGAAAGAAATGAGGTACCAATAGAAATAAACGAAATACTAATAGTAGAGTTCTACTCAAAATAATAAGATTTTAATACTCAACATGACAGTTAGTAGCTGTTTTGTTGAGTATTTTTTTTGAATAGTAGTGAAAATGATAATATTAGTATTTAGGATTTATTATAATTTTTGTTATACTAAATATAAAAACATAATAAAAATTTATAGGATTTATTAAGGAGATGATATTATGGCTAAAAAGCATCAAAAAACAAATGCCATGAGAATTCTAGATTCTAAAAAGATAGAATATAATATGTATACTTATGAAGTTGATGAAAATCATATAGATGGAATAAGCGTGGCACAAAAATTAAACCAAGATGAAAAGATGGTATTTAAAACTTTAGTAGCACAAGGAGCTAGCAAAAACTTTTATGTTTTTGTAATACCTGTGGCAGAAAGTTTAGATATGAAAAAAGCAGCTAAGGTAGCTGGTGAGAAAAATATGGAGATGATCCATGTGAAAGATATAAATAAGGTGACGGGATATATTAGAGGAGGATGCTCTCCTGTGGGGATGAAAAAATTATATACTACCTTTGTACATGAAAGTGGAGAAAGTTTAGAAAAAATAATTGTAAGTGGTGGTAAGATAGGATTTCAAATTGAGTTAAAGCCATCTGATTTACAATTAGTTACTAATTTTAAATATGAAGACATTATAAAATAATATAAATATAGGTATATCATACATATTTCGAGTTTTCATTGTATTTTTAAAGATATAAGTTGGAAAAATACAATAAAAGGAGATGACATCCATGTTTATACCAAAAAGAATAATTTTTGAAAAAAATGCTTTAAACTATGAAATGGGTAAAAATATTTATGAAAAATTTAAGGATAAAGCTGAAATTATAACTTTAACTAATAATAAAATAAAGGGCAATATTCCTGGAGATAATATTATGGAATATTATAAAGAAGGAAAAAATACTTTAGTAGTTGGCGTGAAGAAAGGTTATAAATTTCAAAGTTGCAAGCCATCTGCCCATTGGCAATTACCTTTGCTAAGTGGATGTGTTGGTAATTGACAGTACTGCTATTTAAATACAAACTTGGGAGATAAGCCATTTATAAAAATTAATGTTAATATAGATGATATTTTAAATAGAGCCCAAGAATATATGGATGAACGCAAACCCAAAATTACTATATTTGAAGGATCAGCCACATCAGACCCCATACCAGTAGAACCTTATACTCATTGTCTAAAAAAAGCCATTGAATTTTTTGCAAAGAGTGAGTATGGAAGATTTAGATTTGTTACTAAGTTTGATAATGTAGATACTTTACTTGATGTAGATCATAAAGAAAAAACTGAAGCTAGATTTACGATAAATACACAAAAGGTTATAGATGATTATGAAAAGAGAACTGCTAATAGAGAAAAAAGAATTGAGGCCAGTGTAAAAATGATGAAAGCTGGATATCCTGTGGGATATATAATTGCTCCAGTATTTATGTATGAGGGGTGGGAAGAAGATTATAGACAACTCCTTATATATTTAAGTGAAAAAATTCCAAAGGATGTATCACACCCTATAACATTTGAAGTTATTTCTCATAGATATACTACTAGAGCAAAGAACATAATAAATGAAGTTTTTCCTGAAAATACCCTACCAATGAATGATGAAGAAAGAACTTATAAGTATGGTCAATTTGGTTATGGAAAATTTGTATATCCAAAGGATAGTTTAGCTTATATGAAGGAATTTTTTAATAAGTCTTTGGAAGAAATTTTTCCAGATGCTGAGATTAAATATATTATTTAAATTTTTATATAAAGAAGGTGTATGAAAATAATTGAAATATTTCCATACACCTTCTTTATAATTAAATTCTTTTTTCAATCCATTTACTTATTTCATTAATAATATCATCTTTTATTAACTCTTCTAAAAGTTTGTGGTAAAGACCATTTAAAATTCTTATTTCTTTATCTCTTGAAACTATATTGTTAAATAAAAATCTACTGTCTTCACAATCAGTTATTGAATCCATGGATCCATGTAATATTAAACAAGGATATTTAAATTTATATAAATATTCAAGTATGTGAGAACTGCTTGTTTTTAAAGCATGATAAAGACCTACTGTAACTTTATTTAAAACTAACTCGTCATTATCATAAGATTGTATAAAATCACAATCATGACTTAAGTCATGAATATTTGGTACAGGAACAAGGTAGAATTCACTATTATATTTATTAATATCAAACTTGATAAAATCTTCATAATCACAAATTAAAGGACTAGAAAAAATCATTCCATCTACTAAATTATCATATTGTCCACCAATAATACTCATTATATGACCACCCATGCCTTGCCCTAGAAGAAATAAAGGTAAAGTGGGATTTTCAGATTTAACTAAATCTATTACTGTTTTTAAATCTTTGACAAAAGTATTAGTACTATCTACATACGCTCTTTTACCGTCTGAATCACCATGTCCCCTATGGTCGTATCTATACACATTAAAATTATTTTCTACAAATTTATTAGTTACATAGTCATATCTTTTGTAGTGTTCAGCTAATTCATGTAGGATTAAGATAGTAGCTTTAGGACTATTAACTACGTCTTTTGCACATTTTAGATAAGTATTATCGAAGGATTTAACCCAAAAATCTACTGTTGTAACACTCATATATTTCACTCCTCAACCATAAAATAAATCCATAAAAAATATGGGATTAACAATATAATACCATTCTATAAGGGCGAACAAATATCCTTTTATAATGTTAAAAAATTATTTTAAAATACTTTTATATATTATTGTTTGCACCCAAAAAAAGTGATACAGTTAAAATGATAATAGGAATGATTAGAAAAATATGGGGAGGAATTTTATTTGAGGAGAATTAATTCAAATATAATTACAGAGGAAGTTAAAAGACTTTGTATTGAGGGAAATACAATTCTTGGAGACGATGTAATAAAATCATTTGAAGAAAATCTAACAAAAGAAGAAAGTCACTTAGGTAGAGATATTTTAAAAATATTAATAAAAAATACTTATATAGCAAAAGAGAAATCAATACCCCTTTGTCAAGATACGGGAATGGCAGTGTTTTTTGTGGAAGTGGGACAGGATGTTATAGTTGTTGGAGATACTTTAACAGAGGCCATTAACAAAGGAGTTAGTCAAGGTTATATACAAGGATATCTTAGAAAATCTGTTGTAAGCCCCATTGAAAGAATAAATACTAAGGATAATACTCCAGCCATAATTCATTATGAAATGGTAAAAGGAGATAAAATAAAAATTCAATATGCACCAAAAGGTTTTGGTAGTGAAAATATGAGTAAGTTGAAAATGTTAAAACCATCAGACGGAATTGATGGAATAAAGCAGTTTATAGTAGATACAGTAAGTGAGGCAGGGCCAAATCCTTGTCCACCTATAGTTGTGGGAGTTGGAATTGGTGGAACTGTTGATAAATGTGCTCAAATTGCTAAAAAAGCCTTATTTAGAGATATAGGAGAGCATAATAAGTACGAAAATATTAAAAATTTAGAAAGAGAAATGCTTGAAAAAATCAACAATCTTGGCATTGGACCTCAAGGATTTGGAGGAAATACAACAGCCCTTGCTGTAAATATTGAAACTTTTCCAACTCATATAGCAGGACTTCCTGTTGTAGTTAACATAAATTGTCACTGTGCTAGACATAAGCAAGTGATTATATAGGAGGTAGTTTATGATAGAGATAAAAGCACCTTTTAGCGATGAAGACATGGAAAAGTTAGTTTGTAGAGATATTATAAAGCTTAGTGGAGTCATATATACAGGTAGAGATGCTGCCCATAAAAGAATGATAGATGCAATAAATAATAATAAAGAATTACCTTTTGAATTAAAAGGTATGGGAATTTATTATGTGGGTCCTTCTCCAAGTAAAGAAGGGCAAATAATAGGTTCTGCTGGACCTACAACAAGTTATAGAATGGATGATTTGACAATACCTCTACTAGATAGGGGATTGAAAGTAATGATTGGTAAAGGAAAAAGAAGTGATAAAGTTATAAAGTCCATGATAAAAAACAAGTGTGTTTATTTGGCAGCCATAGGGGGAGCAGGTGCTTATATAAGCAACTCTATTAAAAAATGTGAAATTATAGCTTATGAAGATTTGGGGCCAGAAGCTATAAGAAAGTTAGAAGTGGAAGATTTACAATTAATTGTAGCCATAGACTGTTATGGAAATAATATTTATGAAAAAGGAAGAAGAATGTTTGCAAAATAAGGAGAAGAGTAATGAAAAAGAATTTTAGTGAATTAGCTTTAAAAATGCATGAAGAAAATGGGGGAAAGGTAAGCATACAAAGTAAAGTAAAAGTAAAATGCAAAGATGATTTATCTACTGCATACACTCCAGGGGTGGCTGAGCCTTGTTTAAAAATAAAAGAAAATAAAGATGATGTATATAAATATACTTGTAAAAGTAATATGGTTGCAGTAGTTAGTGATGGAACTGCAGTTTTAGGTCTTGGCAATATAGGTGCATCAGCATCTATACCTGTAATGGAAGGCAAATCAATACTTTTCAAAGAATTTGCCAATGTGGATGCTTTTCCAATTTGTATAGACACTATGGATATGGATGATATAGTAAAAACTGTAAAATTAATAGAGCCTGTCTTTGGGGGAATAAATTTAGAAGATATAAATTCTCCAAGATGTATAGAAATAGAAAATAGATTAAAAAAAGAGTTAGATATACCAGTATTTCATGATGATCAACATGGGACGGCTATTATTGTTTCGGCGGGAATTTTAAATGCAGTAAAACTTGCAGGTAAGAAAATGGAAGATTTAGAAATTGTAATAAACGGAGCTGGTTCTGCAGGTATGGCTATTGCCAAAATGTTGTTAAATTTAAATGTAAAAAATATAGTTTTATGTGATATAAATGGAGCTATTCACAAGGATTCAAAAGATATAAATTGGGCACAAAGAGAAATGCTAGAAGTAACAAATAAAAATAATGAAAAGGGAACTTTAGTTGATATTATAACAAATAAAGATGTATTTATAGGAGTTTCGGCACCAAATATGGTGACAAAAGAAATGGTATCAACTATGAAAGAAAAAGCAATCGTATTTGCCATGGCAAATCCTATTCCAGAAATATTCCCTGATGAAGCAAAGTTAGGTGGGGCATTTATAGTAGGTACAGGACGTTGTGATTTTCCAAACCAAGTAAATAATGTTCTTGCCTTCCCAGGGATATTTAGAGGAGCTTTAGATGTTAGAGCAAAAGAAATAAATGAAGAAATGAAAGTTGCAGCTGTCTATGCCATAGCAAATGTGGTAAGTGAAGAAGAATTATCACCAGAATATGTACTACCAGATGCCTTTAATAAATCAGTAGTAGAAAATGTGTCAAAGGCAGTAAAAGAAGCTGCCATAAAAACTGGTGTAGCCAGAATTTAAAAAATTTGAAATATAAAGTTGCTTTAAATTTGTGATAATTAAAAGGATATTTATTTAATTTGTATAAATATTTTATTATTATAAATAAAGGAGCAAAGCAAATGAAAAAGAGTGGAATACTTATGATAATCATATCTATAATATTTTTGATTTTTGTAAATGAATATTATAGATATGATGGATATAAAGATGTGGAAATACCTGAAATAGGAATAGCTAAAGTGCCAGAAAGTTGGTACTGCTCTAAAACAAAGGATGGACTGCTTTATTTTGCCAATATGCCTATAGAAAATCAAGGTTGCAAAGTTTACTTTATTCAACATTCCATTCAAGATTATGCACTAGATACAAATGAATCGGAGTCAGGATATTTTTTAGAAGATTATAGTCTAGGAAATATACTTAGCATAAGAAAAATATTTATATCACCTTATGGAAATAGCGATGTTTATTCCAATGGTTCAAGATATCAATCTTGTACTTTTTATTTAAATGATATTAAGGTTGACAGTTATTATATAGATTTTGAAGGGGAAAATAAAAGTAGTATTTTCTTTATTGTGGATGATTCCATAGATATGAAGACCATGGAGGATATGACAAAGTGGTTTAAAAAATATTAATTTATAATAGTAATTATAAATTAAAAAAGAAGTGCTAAGATAAATTAATCTAAGCATTTCTTTTTTTATAAATTAACGAAGAAAAGTTCCTTCTTCATTTTGAACTATTAAATTTTTCTTCATAAGAACACCTAATGCTCTTTTGAAGTTTTTCTTACTTGAATTAAATACAGTTGCTATATCTTCAGGAGAAGATTTATCATTAAATCTCATGAAACCATCATTTCCTTCCATATAGCTCATGATAGCTATTTCTAAAGTATCTAATTCAGCTTTTCTTTCTTTTCTAGGAGTAAGCCCAAGTCTTCCATCTTCATAAATTTTTATTACTTTAAGATCTTCTAATTTATCTCCTATGTTTAATTCAGTGAAATATTCATTATTTAAAATAACTGCATCGTATTTATTATCAACACATACACAAGCAGAGTTATTAGTTTGGAACCCATAAACTACACCTTCTACGCTGTCACCAATTTTATATGGTGCTTCAACAGATAAATAAGGGAAAATATCTGTAGTAGCAGCAAGTCTTCCACTTTTGTCTTCATATATATAAAATAAGTATCTATTTCCTTTAGTCATTTCATATTTTTGAGCTTTGAAAGGAACTAAAATATCCTTTGGAAGTCCAATATCTATAAAGCTACCTATTTTTGTATGAGCTACAACTTTTAAATAAGCTATTTCTCCAACTTGTGCTTTTGGATAGTCCATAGTAGCAGATAGTCTTCCTTGTGAATCTTTATATATAAATACTTTTACCTCATCGCCAACTTCTATTTTATTTTTGTTAAGTAGTCTATTGTGAAGTAGTACATCATCACAAGTACGTCCAGTTTCAGCATCTAAGAAGTAGCCAAATTCAGCTTTTCTTTTTACTTTAAGATTGTTATATTCGCCTAGTTTAATCAAATTTTCATCTCCTTATATCTTATAAAATAAATATGTATCATAATTTAATATCATATCATATTATGGACAATTATACTTAAAACTTAATATAATTTTAAAAAATAATTTTATCATACAAAAAAAATAAAATAATTATTGCATTATACTTTAATTATATTATAAAATGACTTATAGACTATAATAGACTATGCCAACAACAATAAGAGGAGGACTAGAGTGAAAAAAAGAATACGATTAGCAACAGTTGAAGATTTAACGAGAATACAAGAGATATATAAACCATATGTTGAACAAGAAGATATTGTTGTAAACTCGGAGCATAGTGTACCAACTGTGGAAGAATTAAAAGGAAGATTTGATTTAATTACTAGCGAGTTTCCATGGTTAGTTTGTGAAATTGATGGGGTCGTAGCAGCTTATGCTTATGCAGGTAAGCCATTTACAAGAGAAGGATATAAGTGGAATACAGAAGTTTCTGTATATACAGATGCTGCATATCAGGGGAAAAGATTAGCAGCAGCATTATATGAATGTATATTAGAAATTTTACAAGTGCAAGGATATTATAATGTTTATGCTCGTATACTATCTACAAATGAGAAAAGTATGAGATTCCATGAAAAATATGGATTTAAGGTTGTAAACATTTTTGAAAATGTTGTCTATAAACATAATAGATGGTGTAATGTTATTTGGATGAACAAAACTCTTAGAGAATTTAATGGACAGCCAGAAGAACCTACTGCTATAGGAGATATAAATAAAAAATTAATTAATGATATTTTAAGTAAAAACGAGGATATAATAAAAGGGTAATAATATGGATACCAATCGGTTTATAAAAGAATATATAAGAATAAAGCTATCTTGATGAATGAATTAAATCATTGCATTAAAGATAGCTTTTTTTTATTGTAAGGAATTTATATTTTATCTGTTTTGTGGATAAAATATAAATTCCAACTG